>NZ_JAATOS010000058.1:0-16146 GCF_011806505.1 Salipiger sp. HF18
GGCGTTGGTCCACCACTCTTCGGGGTCTTCCTCGGCCCAGCCGTAATGCGGTGACGAGAGCGTCACGGGCCGGCTTGCGGTGGCGGTGACCCGTGCCGGCACGGCCACAAGCGCGGCGATGGTGCTGGTGGTGCCGATGTCCAGCCCGATGACGTAATCGTCTTGCATTATGGCCCCTTACAGGCTGTCGACCACGTCCATGAAACGCTTGACCCGGTCCGCGTCAACCTTGTTCCAGGTGTTGCCGTCGACCTTGAAATGAGTGCCGATGACGCAGCCGTCGGCGATCGACATGATCTCCTGCACGTTGTCGATGCGCACGCCGGTGTTGGCCAGCAGCGGGGTGTCGGGCACCGCCTCGCGGACCTTGCACAGGTCCGAGGTCTCGGCCGACTGGCCGGTGAGCGGCCCGGAGACGAGGATGGCGTCCGCCAGCGACGAGAACACCGCGCTCTTGGCGCGCAGCTCGATGGGGCGGCTGTCGAGGGACGAGGCGAACTCGGCGTTGATGTTGAACAGCAGCTTGAGGTCGGTGCAGCCGAGGTTTCGGCGCAGGCGCAGCGCCTCGCCGGCGTTGGGTTCCCACATGCCCATGTCCGAGGCGAAGAGCCCGGTGAAGATCTCTCGCGCGAAGCTCGCACCTGTGGCATTGGCGAGCGCCACCGAGCCCACCGGATCCCACAGGTAGTTCACGCCGAAGGGCACCTTCAGCATCGGCTTCACCGCCATCACCACCGCGGTCATCGCCGCCAGCGACTGCGGGCAGGCCTTGAGCTGGTAGGGGCGGTCGTTCTCGTTGCCGAACATGATGCAATGCACGCCGCCGGCCTGCAGCTTCTCGATGTCCGAGGCGACCTCGTCGATGAGCTTGGCCATGCCGCCGTCGGCGTCGTAGAGCGGCGAGCCGGGCAGGGCGCCGATATGGGCCATGGCGATCACGCCCTTCCGGTTCGACCCGAAGAATTCAAGTGTCATTGCTACTCGCCTTTCCCTGTGGCCGGGGCGGTCATGGCGCCGGCGGTCTGATCTCTGTCGCGTGGTGCGGGCGGGCAAAGCATTTGCCCGCAAAAGCGGCGTCCTGAAACGGTTCTCACAAAAACAAACAAAAACGCAAGTTAATTCGATCATTTTTGTTGCATGGTGGGCGGCGTCGTGGAAACGTCGATGAAAATTCGGGACGATGCACAATGACGCACAGGGATACCCGCGATCCGGGACGGTCGCTCGCATGAAGGTCGCGCGGCTCGATGGACTGGTGCGGCACCTGATCCTGGCGGGGTTCTCCGCCAGCATCGCGCTGCCGCTGCTCTGGGTGCTGCGGGTCAGCCTTACCGACAAGCTCACCGCCTACAGGCTGCCGCCCGAAATCGGCCAGATCGGCCTGCACAATTTCGTCGAGGTGCTGACCCAGTACGATTTCACCCGCTGGTTCGGCAATTCGGTCTTCGTGGCGGTGCTGGCCACCGCGATCTCGCTCCCCGCCGCGGCGATGATGGCCTATGCCACCGCCCGTTACCGCACCGGGGGCTGGCCGCTGATGATGATGGTGCTCTCGAGCCAGATGATCCCGCCCATCGTGCTGGTGCTGCCGATGTTCCTCGTCTTCACCACGCTGATGCCGGTGCCGGGGATCATCGCCATCACCATCGCCCACGTCGCCATCAACCTGCCGTTCATGGCGTGGATCATGATTTCCTTCTTCGACGAGGACACCCGCTCGCTGGAAGAGGCCGCGCGCTGCGACGGCGCCACGCGCTGGCAGGCCTTCACCAGGGTCACCATCCCCGTGGCCATGCCCGGCATCATCGCCGCGGGGCTGCTGGGCTTCATCCTGAGCTGGAACGAGTTCCTCTACGCGCTGATCCTCGGCAACCATTCCAGCCAGACGCTGGCGGTGGGGCTGGCCTCGCTCGAGACCCACGCGGGCGTCAACATCGCCCCCCTCGCGGCGGCCACGCTGCTGGCGCTGGCGCCGGTGCTCATCCTGCTGCCGTTCCTGCAGAAATACCTCATCAAGGGGCTGTCTCTCGGCGCCCTGAAGTGACCCAGACACGACCCCAAACCGACCCGGCGCAAAGATCGGGATCCCCGTCCAACAAGGAGACACCAGTATGAAGAAATACATGCTCTCATCGCTCAGCGCGCTGGCGCTGACCGCCGTGGCGGCCCATGCCGAGACGGTCAACATCCTGATGGAGGCGGTGCCGGACACCACCTACATCCAGCAGCTCCTGCCCGAGTTCGAGGAGGCCACCGGCATCGACGTGAACCTCGAGGTGGTCAACTACGCCGAGATGCACACCAAGCTGGTGCCGCAGCTGGTGTCGAACTCGGGCAGCTACTCGGCCATCGTCGTCGACTTTTACTGGGTGGGCGAGTTCTTCAAGGCGGGCTGGATGCAGCCGCTGGACGACCGCATCGCCGCCGACGGTTTCGACACCTCGGTCTACGTGCCCGCGATGATGGACCTCGTGGGGCAGGTCGAGGGCACCACCTACATGCTGCCCTTCTACAACTACGCCATGGGGCTGCTCTACCGCACCGACCTGCTCGAGGACGAGGCCAACAAGAGCGCCTACATGGACGCGTTCGGCACCGAGCTGAAGAAGCCCGAGACCTGGGACGAGTACCTGCAGCAGGTGAAGTTCTTCACCAAGGACGGCTCCTACGGCGTGGTGAACCAGGGCCTGCGCCCCGATCCCATCGCGATGGAATGGTCGAACTACCTCTTCGCCAAGGGCGGCGAGTTCATCGACGACGGCTGGCACGCCACCTTCAACTCGCCCGAGGGCGTGGCGGCGCTCGAGGATTACATCACCAACCTCAACGACTACGGTCCGGTGGGCGCGGCCAGCTTCTCGTTCGACGAGGCGTTCAACGTCTTCAGCCAGGGCCAGGCCTACAGCTACATCACCTACAACTTCTTCCGGGCTGCCGTGGACGATGCCTCGGGCTCGGCCATCGTCGGCAAGGGCGAGATCATGGGCGTCCCCGGCCAGACGCCGGAAGAGGGCGGCTCGCTCAACGGCGCGTGGGGCTGGGCGATCCCGAAATCCTCACCCAACCCCGACGCGGCCTGGGAATTCCTGAAGTGGGTCGAAAGCCCCGAGATCGCCAAGAAACGCGCGCTGCTCGGCGGCTCGGCCACCCGGCTCGACGTGTTCGACGACGCCGAGGTGATCGCCAAGTACCCGCAGACCACCGCGCTCAAGGAGCTGCTGCTGGGCTCGCACAACTTCCCCACCTTCACCTACACCCCGCAGTTCGTCGAGGTGCTGGGCCGCGAGCTGTCGCTGGCGGTCTCGGGCGAGAAATCGGCGCAGGAGGCGCTCGACGCCGCCGCCGCCGAGTTCGACGAACTCGCCATCAAAGACGGCCGTCAGGAGTAACCCCGCCTCATGGCGCATGTGACGACCATGGAAAGAGAGAACCGGCGCTTCGGCTGGCTGCTGACGGCGCCGGGTCTCGTCCTTCTTGCGGCGGTGGTCCTGTTCCCGATCATCTGGGCCGGGATCACCTCCTTCTTCAACTACTCGCTGATCTTCCCGGGCTACGACGATTTCGCCGGCCTCGGGAATTACGCCAAGGCCGCCGATGACGGCGAGTTCCTGCATTCCGCCTGGATCACGCTGCTCTTCGTGGTGGCGGTGGTGGGCATCCAGTTCGTCGCGGGCTTCGTCGTGGCGCTGATGCTGAACGACGCGAGGCGGGGCAAGACGGTCTACTACCTCATCCTGCTCTGCCCGCTGCTCATCAACCCGGTGGTTGTGGGGCTCATGTGGCGGATGATCCTGCACCCGACGCTCGGCATCGTGAACTGGCTTCTGGGCACCGTGGGGATCGAGCCGGTCAACTGGCTGGGCGCCCCCGACATGGCGTTCTGGACCGTGGTGCTGGTCGACATCTGGCATCAGGTCTCGTTCATGGTGGTGCTGCTGCTCGCCGGTCTCAGCGCGCTTCCCGCCGAGCCCTACGAGGCGGCGCGGGTCGACGGGGCCACCCCCTTCCAGCGCTTCTGGCACATCACCCTGCCGATGATGAAGCCGGTGATCGTGGTGACGTTGCTCATCCGCATGATCTTCGCCATCAAGACCTATGACATCATCTACATCATGACCCGCGGCGGCCCCGGGGTCGCCACCGATCTCATCAGCTACTTCATCTACCGGCGCGCCTTCGTGAGCCTCGATCTGGGCGAAGCCTGCGCCATGGCGGCCATGCTTCTCATCGTGATCGCGGGGCTGACGGCGGTGCTGTGGCGCTCGATGCGCCAGGTTCAGGACTAAGACGCAATGGCATCCATCCAACTCAACTCCGTCTCGCGCATCTACGGGCAGGGCGCCTCCGCCGTGCACGCGGTCAAGGGCATCGACCTGCAGATCGAGGACGGCGAGTTCATGATCTTCCTCGGCCCCTCGGGCTGCGGCAAGTCCACCACGCTGCGCATGATCGCGGGGCTCGAGCCGGTGTCGCAGGGCGACCTGCTGATCGACGGGCAGCGCGTCAACGACGTGGACCCGGCCGAGCGCGACCTCGCCATCGTGTTCCAGAACTACGCGCTCTATCCGCACATGTCGGTGCGCCAGAACATGGCCTTCGGGCTCAAGCTGCGCGGCACGCCGGGCCCCGAGATCGAGAGCCGCATCGCGGGCGTGGCCGAGACGCTGGGCATCCGCCCGCTGCTCGACCGCAAGCCCTCGCAGCTCTCGGGCGGGCAGCGTCAGCGGGTGGCGCTGGGCCGGGCGCTGGTGCGCGAGCCGCGCGCCTTCCTGCTCGACGAGCCGCTGTCGAACCTCGACGCCAAGCTGCGCTCGGTGATGCGCACCGAGCTCATCAAGCTGCACCGCAAGCTCGGGACCACGATGATCCACGTCACCCATGACCAGGTCGAGGCGATGACCATGGGCACCCGCATCTGCATCATGCGCGGCGGCGAGATCGTGCAGGTGGGCAAGCCGCAGGACGTCTACCGCGATCCGGCGGACACCTTCGTGGCGGGCTTCCTCGCCACCCCGCCGATGAACCTGATCCCGGCGCGGATCGAGGCGGCGGGCGAGGGGCTCGCGGTCATCGCGCCCGGGCTCTCGGTGCCGGTGCCCGAGGCCTACTGCGCGGCCTATGCGCCCTATACCGGGCGCGAGGTGATCCTTGGTATCCGCCCCGAGGATCTCTTCGAGACACCCGAGGGGGCCGCCCCCGCCGCCATCGACTGCAACATCGAGACCGTCGAGGCGCTTGGCCCCGAGACCATCCTCAACGTCAAGCTGGGGCAGGGCGGGTCCGAGCTGGCCGCCCGCCTTCCCGCCGAGGGCGACTGGGAGGTGGCGCGGCAGATCCGGCTCTTTGCGGACAGTCTGCGGATGCACCTCTTCGATCCCGAAACCACCCGCAAGATCGCGCGCTGAACGATGCTCTACGACGATGCCTTCCTTGTGGTACTGGAACGCGGGCTGCGCGAGGCGCTGCCGCTCTGGGGGCTCGCGCCCGACACGCCGTGCCGGCTGCTGACCGTCTCCGAGAACGCCACCTTCCTCGTGGAGCCGCCCGGGCGCCGCGTCGTCATGCGCGTGCAGCGGCCGGGCTACAATTCCGAAGCCGAGATCCGTTCGGAGCTGGCGTGGCTCGCCGCCCTGCGCGAAGGCGACGTGGTACCCACCCCCGCGCCGATCCCTCTGGCCGATGGCGCGCCGCTCGCGCGCTTCGACGCCGGGGGCACGCAGATGCTGATCGCCTGCTTCGAGTTCATGCCCGGCCTGCCGCCGGACGAGACCGGCGACCTCGTGGCGTGGTTCGCGACGCTGGGCGAGATGACCGCGCGGCTGCACGACCATGCCCGGCGCTGGAGCCCGCCCGCGGGCTTCGTGCGGCGGGTCTGGGACTGGCAGAGCTGCATCGGCCCGGACGCCGACTGGGGCGACTGGCGCTGTGGCATCGGCCTCGAGCCCGAGGGGCGGGCGGTGCTGGAACGCGCCGTCGCGCACCTGCGCGAGCTCACACATGCCTATGGCCGCGACGCCGCGCGCTGGGGGCTCATCCATGCCGACATGAAACCCGCCAACCTGCTGGCCGAGGGCACAAGGCTGGGCGTCATCGACTTCGACGACTGCGGCATGGGCTGGTTCATGTTCGATTTCGCCGCCTCCGTCAGCGGGCTGGAATGCGACCCGCGGCTCGGCGCGCTTCAGGCGAGCTGGCTCGAGGGATACCGCCGCGCAGCGCCCGTCGCGCCCGAGGACGAGGCGATCCTGCCCGCGCTGGTGCTGCTGCGGCGTATCCAGCTTACCGCCTGGGCTGCCGGCCACTCGGAAACGCCTCTCGGCCAGAGCGCCGGGGCCGGGTTCACCGTGGGCACGGTGGAACTGGCGGAACGCTACCTTTCGGAACACGGATAGGACAGATGTCAGAGATCAGCGAAGTCATAGACCTGAACCGCTTCGACGAGACGGCCGTGGTCGAGGATCCCGGCCTCGCCGCGGCGCTGGCCCGCCGCCGCGCCAGCTTCGGCGCCGCCTCGGTGCTGTTCTACGACCGGCCCATCCACATGGCGCGGGCAAGCGGTGCGTGGATGTACGACGTCGACGGGCGGGGGTACCTCGACCTTTACAACAACGTGCCCTGCATCGGCCATTCGCACCCCGCCGTGGCCGAGGCCATCGCGCGGCAGGTGGGCATCCTCAACACCAACACACGCTACCTCGTGGACATCGTGCACGACTACGCCGAGCGGCTGCTGGCCGAGTTTCCGGCGGGGCTCGACAACGTGGTGCTGACCTGCACCGGCTCCGAAAGCAACGACCTTGCCCTGCGCATGGCCGAGGCCTTCACCGGCCGGCGCGGCGTCATCGTGACCGAGCTCGCCTATCACGGCAACTCGAGCTCTACGACCGCGATCTCGCCCGGGTCTCGCGCCGACCGCTCGGTGCCCGCGCACGTGCGGACGGTGCCGCCGCCCGAGGCCTTCCGCAGCGGTGACGCCGATCCGGGCGCCAGCTTCGGTGCGGCAGTGCAGGCGGCGATCGACGATCTCGGGCGCGCGGGCTTCGGGATCTCGGCGCTGATCATCGACACGATCTTTTCGAGCGACGGCGTCTACGCGGCGCCCGAGGGGCTGCTCGTGCCGGCGGTCGAGGCGGTGCAGGCGGCCGGGGGGCTTTTCATCGCGGACGAGGTGCAGCCTGGCTTCGGGCGCACCGGACAGTCGATGTGGGGCTTCGGCGCCCACGGCGTGACGCCCGACATCGTCACGATGGGCAAGCCCATGGGCAACGGTTTTCCGATGTCGGGCGCGGTGACGCGGCCCGAGATCCTGACCGCCTTCTGCGCGCGGAATGCCGGCTATTTCAACACCTTCGGCGGCAATCCTCTGGCGGCTGCCGCAGGGCTCGCGGTGCTCGACACGCTCAAGGGCGAAGGGCTGCTCGCCAATGCCAGCGCCATGGGCGCGCATCTGCGCGAGGGCGTGCGCGGGCTTTGTGGCGAGGGCTCGGTGATCGGCGATGTGCGCGGCGCGGGGCTGTTCCTCGGGGTCGAGATCAGCCGTCCGGGCAGTCGCGAGCCCGATGGCGCCGCCGCCCGCGCCGTCATCAACGGGCTGCGCGAGCGCGGCGTCATGGTCGGCGCGACGGGGCCCTTCGGCAACGTGCTGAAGGTGCGCCCGCCGCTCTGCTTCAACCGCGACGATGCGGCGGTGTTCCTGACCGCGCTGGCCGAGGTCTGCGCACCGCTCGCGCGCTGAGCGGGGCTCAGCTCTCGAGCCGGTCGCGCACCTTGTTGATGGTGCCGCGGAAGCCCTGCACCGCAAGCCCGATAGCGCGCCCGGCAACAATGCGCGCGGGCGACTCGGCGGGCCAGAGCTTTGCGCCCTCGTCGGGATCCCGAAGCGTCTCGGCGAAGGCGCGCCCGAGCGCCGCCGAAGTCGGCACGCCGCGCCCGCAGTAGCCCACGAGCCCCCAGAGCCCGTCCTCGAGCTCGAAGATCGCCGGGCGCTGGCGGGCGGAGATTCCGACGGTGCCGGACCAGTGGTGCGTCCACTGCAGGCCCTCGAGCACCGGGTAGAGGTCCGTGAGCCGCTTGGTGAAGCCCTCGAAGGTGTGCTCGGTCAGGCGACCGCGCCGGGGTTCGACCAGCCCGCCGGTGATGATCCGGCCCTCGGTGTCGACGCGGAAGAACATCGGGTCGCGCCGGGTGTCCGAGAAGTTCACACCCGAGGGCAGCACAGCCGCGCGCTGCGCCTTTGTCAGCCGTTCGCTGGCGACCGCGTAGGAGGTGATCGGCACGATGCTCTTGCGCAGCCGTGCGGGAATGACCCGCGTGCCATAGGCGTTGGTGGTCAGCCCGACCTTGCGGCTGGTGATCTCGCCATGCGGGGTGCGCAGCAGCCAGTGGCCCTGCGCGCTCCGGGTGATGCCGATGAGCGGCGTTTGCGTGAAGATCCGGACGCCCGCCTCCTTCGCGGCCGAGGCGAGCCCGCGGACGTAGGCCAGCGGGTTCAGGTGGCCGCCGTCGCGGTGCACCCAGCCGCCGAGATAGCCGGGGATGCCGCTCAGCTCCTCGACCTCGGCGGGGTCGAGGAAGCGGTCGGCCTTGCCGTAGGTCGCGTACTTGGCGTGCGCGGCCTGGGCACGGGCAAGGCCCGCGGGGCTGTGCGCGGCGTTGAGCCAGCCCTTCTGCACGGGCGCGCAGTCGATGCCCAGCTCCTCGATCATGTCGAAGACCATGCGGCCGGAGTCGCGAAGCAGGGCAAAGCCCGCGGGCGGCAGCTCGGCGGGGTCGAGGTAGTTGAACACCGGAATGCACTGGCCATGGTTGCGGCCCGAGCCGCCGCGGCCGATCTCGCCCGCTTCCAGCAGCGCCACCGACAGTCCGCGCCGCGCCAGTTCCAGCGCGGCGATGGTGCCGCTGAAGCCCGCACCCACCAGCGTCACGTCGGCGGTGTAGAGCCCCTCGAGCGGCCGCGTCGGCGGGGGCGGGGGCGCGTCATGGGCGTAGGGTGTCTTGTTGATTTCGGTCATGCGCGTTCCCTTTCGCCGACACAGGTTTCGAGTGCCGCCGCCAGCCGCGCCGCCCAGCCGGCGGTGTCACGCGGTGTCTCGAGCAAATCGTTGCTGATTTCGATGCCGCAGGCCCGGAGCCCGCTGCCATGCGTATGGCGGTCCACGGTGTAGATACCGCCGCGCCCGGAGTAGGGCTGGTTGTCCCCCAGCCTCAATCCGGCATCGCGCCCGAGGGCCTCGAGCAGTGGCCTTGAGAGCGCAGGGTTCTCGTTCCAGATCGTGCCCGCGTCCCACGGCCGGCGGATGCCGTCGAAGACGCGGGTGCAGCTGTGCAGGGCAAGGAACACCGGGTCGGCATGGCGCGCCGTGATGCGGGCCCAGAGCACACCCACCGCCTCGTGGTAGGGCCAGAAGATCGCCTCCTGCCGCAGCGCGCGGGCCTCGTGCGTGAGCGTGCGGTTGCCGGGGATCGGCGTGCCCTCGACCTGCACCGCGATCGAGCGCGGATCCTCGAGCCAGCGATTGAGGTCCAGCACCAGCCGGCTCACTGTCCCAAGCACCACCGGCGCGTCGAGCCGGTCGGCCAGCGCGCGCGCCAGAGGCTCGACGCCGAGGTCGCAGAAATGGTGCGTCGCGTGCCAGTGCTCCTCGAGCCCCAGCGCGCCGAAGCGGTCAGGCGTCGCGATGCCGGCGTGGTCCACGACGATGAGCCCGGGGAAGCGGCCCTCGGGGTTCAGGATCACCGGGTATTCAGTCATGCGTGTCTCCGTCCGTGCGCTTGGCGCCCTCGCTGCGCAACGTCTCGATCCGCGCCAGCCGCGCCCGGGCCGCCTCGCGGTTGCGGTCGGCCACCGCGGCCACCAGCGCCTCGACCTGCGCCGTGGGCACCACCCGCGAGCCGAAGGGTGACAGTGTCTCGTCGGGCGCGGTCAGCACCGCCTCGGCCAGCTGCGCGATGGGCGAGCGCCACGGATCGGTCAGCAGCACGATGCGCGCCCCCGCCGCCCGCGCACCCTCGGCGAAAGAGAGCAGCTCTTCCTGGTAGCGGCGGTAGTCGAAGATCACCACGAGGTCGCGCGGGCCAAGATCCACCAGCGTGTCGTAGGCAAAGCCCAGCTGCATATCGAGCAGCGTCACGTCGGGGCGCAGCTGCGAGAGCTGCATCGCCAGCCGCTGCGCGAGGATGCGGCTGTAGCGCCCGCCAAGGGGCCGCACGTGCAGGCGGCTGTCCGACAGCAGCTCGGCGATGGCGTCGAACTCGGCCGGTACCGCCTGGTCGGCGGCACGGCGCAGGCTCTCGGCCTGCATCAGCAGCGCGCGGCGATAGAGATGGTGCTCGGCGCCGCCGTCCTTTGCGCGGTCGATCTGCTGCAGGGGCGAGCCGAGCTGGCGGTCGATCTCGGCCTTCACCGCGTCCTGGAAGTCTGCGAAGCGCGGGAACCCGAGCTTGGCGAGGTAGCGCAGCACGGTCGGCCCGCTCACCCCGGCGCGGGTCGCCAGCGATTCGACGGTTCCCAGCGCGCTGCCGGGAAAGTTCTCGGCAAAGGCCGCGGCAAGCTTGCGCTCGGCGGTGGACGCCGCCGAATTGCGCAGCCGCGCGGCAAGATCGTCGGAGGATTTCATTGGGGCAGGCGCGGGTTGAGGGCGATTGTGCGGTGTATGGTTTGTTACATATTGACTGAAGCGCGGATACTGCGCAACTTTTATTACATAAAGCCCGGCGTGCCTGAGGCCGCCGGGGACCGATCCCAACAGGAGACCCCCCATGAAACCCCATGCCCTGATGGCCGCCACCGCGTTGGCGCTGCTGCCGATGACGGCGAGCGCCGAGCGCGGCAGCGACGGCGCGCTGAAGATCCTCTACTGGCAGGCGGCCTCGACGATGAACCCGTATCTCTCGGGCATCGCCAAGGAGGTCGAGGCCGCCTCGCTCGTGCTCGAGCCGCTGGCGCGCTTCTCCGAGACCGGCGCCCTGGTGCCGATCCTCGTGGACGAGATCCCGACGGTCGAGAACGGCGGCGTGGCCGAGGACCTGATGAGCATCACCTGGACCCTGCGCGAGGGGCTGACCTGGGCCGACGGCACCGCCGTGACGCCGCAGGACGTGATCTTCACCTGGAAATACTGCACCGATGAACATAGCGGCTGCGCGGCGCTGTCGCAGTTCGACGGGGTCGCCGACGTGGTGGCCGTGGACGACCGCACCATCGAGGTGCGCTTCTCCGAGCCCAAGCCCTATCCCTACACCGCCTTCGTGAGCTCCGAGGCGCCGATCCTGCAGGAAGCGCAGTTCAAGGACTGCACCGGCGAGCTGGTGGCGACCTGCACCGAAGAGAACACCTATCCAGTCGGCACCGGCCCCTACATGGTGACGGAGTTCCGCGCCAACGACGTGATCACCTACGCGATGAACCCGAACTACCGCGAGGCCGACAAGCCGGCCTTCGCCTCGGTCACCATCAAGGGGGGCGGCGACCCGGCGTCGGCGGCGCGCGCGGTGCTGCAGACCGGCGAGGTCGACTACGCCTGGAACCTGCAGCTCTCGCCCGACATCCTCGCGCAGATGACCGACGGTCCGGGCGAGGTCATCGCCTCGGACGGCTCGGCCGTCGAGTTCATCTTCATGAACCAGACCGACCCGGATCCAGCGCTCGGCGAGGCGCGCGCCACCTTCGCGGGCGGCAAGCACCCGTTCCTCTCGGATCCGCGCGTCGGCAAGGCGCTGTCGCTGGCCATCGACCGTTCGATCGTCGCCGAGGCGCTCTACGGCGACGCGGGCGTGCCGGGCTGCGCCGTGGTCCCGGCGCCGGAGCTCTATGCCTCGGACGCCAACGCGGGCTGCGAGGTGCAGGATCTCGAGGCCGCGGCCTCGCTGCTCGATGAGGCCGGCTGGACCGACAGCGACGGCGACGGCATCCGCGACAAGGACGGCGAGAAGCTTTCGATCCTGTTCCAGACCTCGACCAACGGCGTGCGCCAGGACAGCCAGGCGCTGATCAAGCAGTGGTGGGGCGATATCGGCGTCGAGACCGAGCTGCGCAACATCGACGCCTCGGTGTTCTTCGGCGGCGACCCGGGCTCGCCCGACACCCGCCAAAAGTTCTACGCCGACGTGCAGATGTACACCGACAACTCCAAGGGGCAGGACCCCGAGGCCTTCCTCGGCAACTGGAGCTGCGCCAACGTGCCGTCGCCGGAAACGCAATGGCAGGGCAACAACATCCAGCGCTTCTGCTCGGAGGACTACGACGCCCTGATCGCAGAGTTCCGCACCGCCGCGACGCTCGACGAGCGCGGCCGCATCGCGCGCGAGATGAACGACATGCTGATCGACAGCTACTCCATCGTGCCGCTCATCCACCGCAACAACATCTCGGGCAAGGCACGCAGCCTCGAGGGCGTGCGGATGAACAGCTGGGACAGCCAGATCTGGAACATCGCCGACTGGTACCGCGCCGAGTGATCGGCGCCTTTCATCGGGACAAAAGGAAACGGGGCGTGGAAACACGCCCCGTTTTTTCTGCCAATGACAAAGCGGCAGGTCCGGCGGCGGGTCTTTGCGCCCGCCTGTCCGGGATTACTTCGCGGCGGTGACCACGATCTCGACGAGCACGTCCTTGCCCAGTTCGGCCACGCCGATGAAGGCGCGCACGGGCAGGTGCTCGGGGTCGAGCCAGGTGGTCCAGGCCTCGTTCAGGCCGTCCTTCTGCGAGAAGTCGGTGGCGTAGATCATGGCGGACAGCAGCTTGTCCTTCGAGGTGCCGGCCTCGGCCAGCAGCGCGTCGAGCTTGGCGCAGATCTCTTCGGTCTGGCCCTTCATGTCCTTGCTGCGATCGTCGGCAACGAGGCCGCCGATGTAGACGGTGCCGTTGTGCTCGACGATGCGGTGGTGGATCGCGGTGCGCGTGGTGCGGGTGATCATCCGGTTGTCTCCTTGCTGGACGAAATGGTCCTGTCGTCGCGGCCCGAAGCGGGGCGCGCTGGCGCGGAGCATTTGCCGCGATGCGGCAACGTGCAAATGAGAAATGATGTCAAGGTCATGACCCGAGGTTATGACCGGAGGCGCGCGCCTCAGAACACCGGCAGCGGCGGCAGCTCGAAGATGGCCTCGGGATCGGGGCGGTACTTGTCGTTGATCTCGTCCAGCGCCTCGCGCACGCGGCCCAGCAGCAGGCCCGCCAGCATCGAGAGCGGCTCGTAGGTGCGGGTATAGAGCCACATGGTCTTGTTCACGCTCGGCCAGATCGGGCGCAGCTCGATCTCGTCGGTGCGCCAGCCCAGCGTGGCGAGCACCGGCACCAGCGCCACACCCTGGCCCCTTGCCACGAAGGTGCAGGCGGTGTCTGCCATCTGGACGTGGATCGCGGCGTCGATCTCGACCCCCGCCCGGTCGAACGCCTCCTTGGTGACGACCGTCGACAGGTCGTCCCTCCCGAGCGAGATAAAGCGCTCGTGCACCAGTTCGCGCAGGTCGACGATGGGCTTCTCCGTCAGGCGGTGCCCGGGCGGCAGGGCGCACACCAGTACGTTGTCATGGAAGGGCTTGCACTCGATGCCGCTGTGCTTGGTCGGGACCAGGGAGATGCCGAAATCCGAAGATCCGTTGAGCATGGCCTCGTAGACCGACTGCGAGTTTCGGGTCTCGATCGCGAGCCGCACGTCAGGCCGTTCCGCGAGGAAATCAGACGCGATGATCGGCAGGAAGCGAAGGCTGAGGGCAGGGTAGGCGGTGACCGCCACCTCGCCGCGTTCGAGGTCGCGGATCGCCCGGGCGACGTTCTCGACCCGCGCCACCCCGGTCAGCAGCTTCTCGGTTTCGAGAAACAGCCGCTGCGCCTCGGCGGTCGGGTGCAGCCGGCCGGCCGCGCGTTCGAACAGCGCGAAGCCGCAACTGTCCTCGAAGGCTCGAATCAACTTGGTGACGGCCGGCTGGCTGACAAACAGCGTTTCCGCGGCGCGCGTCACGGACCCGCATTTCATTACGGCATTGAAGGCCTCGATCTGCCTCATATTCGTGCGCGCCATGAATGACCCATAACTTTATGGAATGAACGTTCGAATTATTCTCATTTGAAAGAATTGGCAATCGTCGGCCTTCATTTAAGCGTCACAAGCAACCAACAGGGATACGGCAAATGCTGAAAAAGACGATTGCGACGACGGCCCTCCTGAGCCTGGGCACCGCGCTTCCGGCGCTGGCGCAGGACAAGACGCTGACTGTCGGCGGCTATGGCGGCTCGTTCGAGACGCTGATGAAGGAACTCATCATCCCCGAGTTCGAGAAGACGCATGACGTCACCATCGCCTTCGTTCCCGGCAACTCGACCGAGAACCTCGCCCGTCTCCAGGCGCAGAAGAACGCGCAGGAGCTCGATGTGGTGATCCTCGACGACGGCCCGATGTACCAGGCCGACGCGCTTGGCTTCTGCGACGCCATGGTCGACAGCCCCGCCAAGGAGAACATCTACGATATCGCCAAGCTCGGCCCGAACTCCATCGGCATCGGCTTCGTCGCCACCGGTTTCACCTACAACACCGAGTGGTTCGAGCGCGAGGGCTGGGACGCCCCGTCGAGCTGGAAGGACCTGATGGATCCGAAGTTCGAGGGCATCCTCTCGATCCCGCCGATCTCGAACACCTATGGCCTGCACACTCTGGTCATGGAAGCGCGCCTCGCCGGCGGCGGCGAAGAGGACATCGACCCGGGCTTCGAGGTCATGGCCAACGACATCGCGCCGAACGTGCTGGTGTTCGAACCGTCCTCGGGCAAAATGTCCGAGCTTTTCCAGTCGGAAGAGATCGCCGTCTCGATCTGGGGCTCGGGCCGCACCAAGTCGCTGGCCGACACCGGCTTCCCGGCCGCCTTCGCCTATCCCGAAGAGGGCGCCGTCGCCCTGATGCTCGCCGCCTGCCCGGTGGTGGACAGCGACGTGCCGGAAGAGGCGCAGGCCTTCATCGACTTCCTGCTGGACCCGGAAATCCAGGTGCGTCTCGCCGACGCCATGGGGGCCGGCCCGGTCAACACCGAGGCCGAGCTGCCTGCAGAGCTCGCCGAAGTGCTGCCCTACGGTGACAAGATCGCCGACCTCGTCGCCGTCGACTGGGACGTGATCAACCCGGCCCGCCAGGAGTGGACCAGCCGCTGGGCCCGCGAAGTCGAACGGTAATTCCACCCACACACAGACACGGCGGGCGGGGGCAGCGCGATCCCCGTCCCCCCATCCATGCAGGAGCTAAGATGGCATTTCTGGTACTGGACGGCCTCACCAAGACCTATGGCGAGGTCAGGGCCGTCGACTCGCTAAGCTGCACGGTCGAGAAGGGCGAGTTCGTCTCGCTGCTGGGGCCCTCGGGTTGCGGCAAGACCACCACGCTGCAGATGATCGCCGGTTTCGAGACTCCGACCTCGGGTCGGATCGAACTCGCCGGGCGCAACCTCGCCTCCATTCCCGCCCGCCAGCGCGGCCTCGGGATCGTTTTCCAGACCTACGCGCTGTTCATGCACATGACCGTGCGCGAGAACGTCTCCTTCGGCCTCGAGATGCGCAAGGTGTCCGGCAAGGAGCTGAAGACCCGCGTCGACCGGGCGCTCGAGATGGTCCACCTCGGCGCGCTCGCCGACCGTTACCCCCGCGCCATGTCCGGCGGCCAGCGGCAGCGCGTGGCGCTTGCCCGGGCGCTGGTGATCGAGCCGGAACTGCTGCTGCTCGACGAACCGCTCTCGAACCTCGACGCCAAGCTGCGTGAAGAGATGCAGCTCGAGCTGCGCCGCATCCAGCGCGAGGCGGGCGTCACCACGGTGATGGTCACCCACGACCAGTCCGAGGCGCTGGCCATGTCCGACCGCGTCGTCGTGATGAACGGCGGGCGGCTGCAACAGGTCGACAGCCCCTTCGACGTCTACGAGACGCCGAAGTCGAGCTTCGTGTCGACCTTCCTCGGCAAGAGCAACAACTTCGCCGCCAGGCTCGAAAGCACGACCGACACCGGCTCGGTGCTGACCTCGGGCGGCATCACGCTGTCGGGCCCGCGTGCCTCGCTGCTCCCCGGCGCTGCCGAGATCGCCATCCGCCCCGAGCGGATCGAGCTGACGGGCCCCGAGCAGGGCATCGTCTCGGGCACCGTGCGCGAGCGGATCTGCCTTGGCGCACAG
>NZ_JAATOS010000582.1:0-2280 GCF_011806505.1 Salipiger sp. HF18
GGATGCCTTCAACTCGGCAAGCCTCGCGCAGCGCCGCGAAAAGGACCGGGCCTTCGGCAAGATGGTGCGCGGCGTGGTCAAGGCGCGCTCGCGCGACCGGCGCTGACCGCGCCGTCTTCGGCCCGCCCTGGGCACCGCCTGCACGGCCCCATCCTTGCCGGCCCCATCCTCGCCGTCCCCTGTGTCCTGCGACATGCGAAGGGTCCGCGCCGGGCTGGTGCGCGGGCGCGGCGACCGGCTGGTGCTGCCGGGCCGGAGCGCGTGGCTGGTGCTTGCGAATGCGGGACTGTGGGCGTGATCGTCGGCGTCATTGGTCGAAACGGACGCAGCGCGGGGCCAAGGGTGGCGCAAACGCCCTCGCGGGGCGGTTTGCGCTCTGCGGGGCAGGGGCGGTTTGCTAGGGTGGTCCCGTCGGCACGAGAGAGACAGCAGCGATAGGGAGGCGACGATGGAGCGCTATGACCTTGGACGTTTCGGCCGGAGCGTCACGACCTTATCCGAGACGGCGCAGCTCTGGTTCGATCAGGGGCTCACCTGGCTCTACGGCTACAACCACGAGGCGGCGGCGCGCTGTTTCAGACAGGCGCTCGAGGCCGATCCCGACTGCGCCATGGCGCAATGGGGCATCGCCGCGGCCTCGGGACCGAACTACAACCTGCCGTGGGAGGCGATGGAGCCCGGGGACAAGGCGGCGGCGCTCGCCACTGCCCATGCGGCGCTCGAGGCGATCAGGCCAGACGCCGCCATGTCGCCGGTCGAGGCGCAGCTTGTCGATGCCCTGCGCAAGCGCTTCCCCACGGAGCCGGTCGAGGACATCGCGCCCTTCCTTGATGCCTATGCCGCCGCCATGCGCGCGCTGCGGGCGGCCCACCCCGAGGACTGCGATGTGGCCGCGCTCTGCGCCGAGGCGATGATGAGCCGCACGCCCTGGCAGCTCTGGGACCTCACCACCGGCAAGGCCGCCCGGGGCGCCGACACGGTCGAGGCCCGCGCGTTGCTCGAACAGGCCTTCGACACGCTGCCCGGGGCCTGGGATCATCCCGGGCTCCTGCATTTCTACATCCACCTCATGGAGATGTCGCCGCATCCCGAGCTGGCGCTGCGCCACGGCGACCGGCTCAGCACGCTGGCGCCCGATGCCGGGCACCTGCTGCACATGGCCACCCATATCGACGTGCTTTGCGGCGACTACCAGAACGTCGTCGCGCGCAATTCGCGGGCCATCGAGGCCGACCGGATCTGGGTCGCGCGCGAGGGGACCGGGGATTTCTACACCGTCTACCGGTGCCACAACTACCACTTCAAGATCTACGGGGCGATGTTCCTCGGCCAGCCCGCCCCCGCGCTCGAGGCCGCGGCGGAGCTGGTTGCCAACCTTCCGGAGGAGCCGGTGCTGCGGCAGTTCGCCGACTGGCTCGAGGCCTTCGTGCCGATGAACATGCACGTCTACATCCGCTTCGGCATGTGGGATGCGATCCTCGCCGAGCCGCTGCCCGAAGACGCGGAGCTCTACGCCATGACCACCGCGGTGATGCGCTACGCCCGCACCGTGGCGCTGGCCAACAAGGGGCGCAGCACCGAGGCCGGCGCCGAGGCCGCGGCGTTCGTTCAGGCCCGCGACGCGCTGCCCGAAAGCCGTATGCTCTTCAACAACACCGGGCGCGACATTCTCGGGGTGGCCGAGGCGATGATGCTGGGCGAGCTCGAGTACAAGCGCGGCAACAAGGAGGCGGGGCTCGCGCATCTCCGGCGCTCGGTCGCGCTCGACGACGCGCTGCCCTATGACGAGCCGTGGGGCTGGATGCAGCCGACGCGGCACGCGCTGGGCGCGCTGCTGCTCGACGCGGGGCAATACGGCGAGGCGGAGGCGGTCTACCGCGCCGACCTTGGGCTCGACGACACGCTGGCGCGCGCCTGCCAGCACCCGGGCAATGTCTGGAGCCTGCACGGGCTGCACGAATGCCTCGTGCGCCGCGGCGAAAAGGTCGAGTCGGTGCACATCGGGCGTCAGCTTGACAAGGCCCGCGCCAGGGTCGAGGTTCCGGTGCGCGCCTCCTGCTACTGCCGGCGCGGGGCGGCCTGACACCGGGATGCCGCCCGTGTGACCAAGTCACCGTTCCCCGGGCGTCCCCCATGCGAGACTGGCGTCAGATCCTGAGGAGACTCGCCATGCCACGCATTCCGACCCGCCCCGCAGACACCTGGTCCCCGCTCTATTTCCTCGCCTCCGTCGGGGCAGGGGGGCTTGCCGTCACCTTCTTCATGTACCTGATGTTCTGG
>NZ_JAATOS010000583.1:0-2279 GCF_011806505.1 Salipiger sp. HF18
CGTCCCGGCCCCGCTGCGCTAGGCAGGGGGCAAAAGGGATTGCGATGCAGACAAGCTTCTCGGTCCAGACCCGCGGTGCGGGGCTCTATGAGATCACCCGCGACGTCACGCGCTGGGTCCACGGCCGCGGCCGCGACATCGGGCTGCTGACGCTCTTCGTGAAGCACACCTCGGCGTCGCTCGTCATTCAGGAGAATGCCGACCCGGAGGTCCGCACCGATCTCGCCGCCTTCTTCCACCGGCTAGTGCCACCCTCTGACCACCCGGCGATGAGCTATCTCACCCACACGTACGAAGGCCCCGACGACATGCCCGCCCACATCAAGGCGGCGCTGCTTCCGGTCAGCCTCTCGATCCCGGTCACCGACGGGCAGCTCGCGCTTGGCACGTGGCAGGGGATCTATCTCTTCGAGCATCGCGCGGCGCCGCACCGCCGCCAGATCGTCGCGCATCTGGGCGGCTGAACCCACCGCAGGAGAAAACGCGGGCAGATTTCGCCGCTGATTTCTCTCACGATCTTGTTGCTGCAATTCTGCTCTACCCAATGTTTGGCGGCTCCCCTATAGTCGCTGTGGATAAGTGGGGCCAACCCACGACCGTGGCAGAAAGATCAAGTGAGGGGGACGGCGATGCGCTGCCCGTTTTGCGGACACATCGATACGCAAGTGAAAGATTCCAGGCCCGCGGAAGAGCATGTCTCGATCCGCCGCCGCCGCTTCTGCCCGGCCTGCGGTGGCCGGTTCACCACCTACGAGCGCGTGCAGCTGCGCGATCTCGTGGTGATCAAGTCGAACGGACGACGCGAGGATTTCGACCGCGGCAAGCTCGAACGCTCGATCCGCATCGCGCTGCAGAAGCGGCCGATTGAGCCCGAACGCATCGACCAGATGATCTCGGGCATCGTGCGGCGCCTCGAAAGCCTCGGCGAGACCGACATCGCCTCCAAGCAGATCGGCGAGATCGTGATGGAGACCCTGGCCCGGATCGACACCGTGGCCTACGTCCGCTTCGCCAGCGTCTACAAGAATTTCCAGGCCGCCGACGACTTCGACAAGTTCGTCAGTGAACTGCGCCCCGAGGCTGCCCAGGCAGATAAGTGACACAGGACATCCGGCACATGGCCCATGCCCTCCGGCTGGGTCGCAGGCGCATGGGCCAATGCTGGCCGAACCCCGCGGTGGGTTGCGTCATCGTCAAGGACGGCCGGGTGATCGGGCGCGGCGCGACCGCGCCGGGCGGACGCCCTCATGCCGAGCCGCAGGCGCTGGCACAGGCCGGGGCCGCAGCCCGCGGTGCCACCGTCTACGTGACGCTGGAACCCTGCGCCCATCACGGCAAGACCCCGCCCTGCGCCGAGGCGCTGGTCAAGGCCGGGGTCGCACGGGTCGTGGCGCCCCTCGCTGACAGCGACCCGCGGGTCTCGGGCAAGGGGTTCGAGCACCTGCGCCGCCACGGCATCGAGGTCACCACCGGTGTACTGGCCGAAGAGGCCGCCCGCGATCATGCCGGATTCTTCCTGAAGGTGGGGGAGGGGCGGCCGCTGGTCACCCTCAAGCTTGCCAACAGTTTCGACGGCCGCATCGCCACCGCCACCGGCGAGAGCCAGTGGATCACCGGGCCCGAGGCGCGTCGCGTCGTGCATGGCCTGCGCGCAGCGCATGACGCGGTGATGGTGGGCGCGGGCACCGCACGTTCCGACGACCCCGCGCTGACCGTGCGCGGCTGGGGCGAGGTGCGCCAGCCGGTCCGCGTGGTGGTTTCGCGCCTGATCGACGTGCCGCTGATGAGCAAGCTCGCCAGCACCGCGCGGCAGGTTCCGGTGTGGCTGGCGCATGGCTCCGACGCCGCCCCCGCGACGCGCAAGGCGTGGCAGAGCTGCGGTGCCAAGCTGATCCCCTGCGAGATCCGCGCCGGGCGCGTCGATCCGCACGGGCTGCTGCGGGAGCTGGGAGAGCAGGGCCTGACCCGGGTGTTCTGCGAAGGCGGCGGGCAGCTTGCCGCGTCGCTCCTGTCAGCGGATCTGGTGGACGAGCTGGTGGGCTTCACCGCCGGCCTCGCGCTTGGCGCCGAGGGGCGGCCGGGCATCGGGGCGATGGGGGTCGACAGGCTTTCGGAGGCGCCGCGCTTCGTTCTGGATGAGGTCCGCGCCGTGGGCCCGGACGTCATGCACCGCTGGCGTCGCGCCTGATCGTTCGCGAAATGTCGGGGGGACAGGGCTTGGGCGTCGCGGCGGCACCCGGGCCACCGCGACGCGAAAGCGTCAGTGCACCGTCACCGGT
>NZ_JAATOS010000584.1:0-2276 GCF_011806505.1 Salipiger sp. HF18
GCTCTACGTGGCGGCCATCGTGGTGCCGATGTCGCTGATGCTGGGGCTCGCGGGGGCGGTGTTGCTGACCCGCTGGCGCTCGCGCGCGAACGGGGCGCTCTGGTGGGTGCTGCTGTCGCCGATGCTGGCGCCGGGGATCGTGCTCGGCCTCTCGGCGCTGGTGTTCTGGAACCGGCTCGGGGTAGATGCGGGGCTCTTCACCATCATCATGGCGCAGGTGACCTTCATCTCGGGCTACCCGATGCTGATCCTGATGGCGCGGCTGCAGCGCCAGCCGGTGGAACTCGAGGAGGCGGCGCTGGATCTCGGCGCCGACGACTACCTCGTGAAGCCCTTCGACCAGCGCGAGCTCGAGGCGCGGCTGCGGGCGCTGGTGCGCCGCGACGCCGAACAGAAAGGCGACGAGCTGGCGCTGGGGCAGCTGCGCTACTCGCCCGCGCAGATGCAGGCAACGCTGGATGGCAACCGGCTCGACCTGACCCGGCGCGAGGCGGCGCTGCTCGGGCTGCTACTGCGCCACGCCGACCAGCCGCTCAGCAAGGAGCGGCTCTACGACGGGCTCTTCGCCTTCAACGACGCCGACGTCGGCCTGAACGCCATCGAGCTCTACATCGCCCGTCTGCGCAAGAAGCTCGCGGGCAGCGACGTGGTCATCCTGACCCAGCGCGGCGTAGGCTACCGGATCACCCGGGATGGCTGAGCGCATCGCCATCCACCCGCAGGGGCGCAGCCTGCTGACCCGCGTGCTGCGCGCGGTGATCGTCCTGTTGCTGGTGGGCGGGGTGCTCGCGGCCGCCACCTCGTGGTTCAGCGGACGGCAGGCGGCACGCGAATCCTACGACCGGCTGCTGCTCGGCGCCGCCAGCGACATCGCCGAATCCATCCGCATCCAGAACGGCGAGGCCATGGTGGACCTGCCGGTCTCGGCCTTCCAGCTGCTGGCCCAGGCGCCCGACGACCGGGTCTCCTACGCGGTGCGCGGCCCGGACGAAACCCTGATCACCGGTTTCGACGACGCCCCCAAGGCCCCCACCGAACGCCCGCGCATCACCGGCCCGCGCTTCTTCGATGCGACCATGCAGGGCGAGGAGGCCCGCTTCGTCGAGATCACCCGCCGTTTCGCCGAGCGCGATTTCTCGGGCGAGGTGCGGGTCACCGTCGGCCAGACGCTGCGGGCCCGCGACGCGATGACGACGCAGCTCATGCTCGAGGCGGTGCTGCCGATGGGTCTCGCCGGGATCGCGCTGCTGGTGGCCTCGGTGCTGACCATCCGCTCGGCCATGCGCCCGCTCGAGGCCATCGCCGACGACCTCGCCACGCGCGACCCCTACGACCTGACGCCGATGCCGACCGAGAACGTCCCGCGCGAGGTGGCGGTGATCCTCGAGGCGATGAACCGGTTCATGGCGCGGCTCGACCGGCAGTTCGACGCCATGCGCAACCTGATTTCGGACAGCGCCCACCAGTTGCGCACGCCCGTTGCCGCGATCCGCGTGCAGGCCGAGACCGCGCTCGATGCCGAGGACGACACCTGCCGCGATGCGGCGCTCGACCGGCTGGTCCGCCGCACCCGCTCGCTGGGCACGCTGCTCGACCAGATGCTCTCGCGCGCGCTGGTGATCCACCGCAACGACAGCGCCCCGCGTCAGCGGCTCGACCTGCGCGAGGTGGCGCTCGACATCGTCGACAGCCGCGACCACGAGGCCATCGCCCCCGGTGTCGAGGTGGGTCTCGTCATCGGCGAGGACGCGGTCGAGGTGCTGGCCGATGCTTTCTCGCTGACCGAGGCGGGGCGCAACCTGCTGTCGAACGCGCTGAAGCACGGCGCGCCCCCCGTCCGCATCGGGGCCGATCGCGACGGCGGCATGGCCCGGCTCTGGGTCGAGGACGCCGGCCCCGGCCTGCCGCCCGAACTCGACGGAAGGCTCGGCGAGCGGTTCCAGCGCAGCACCGCCTCGCGCGAGGATAGCGCCGGCATCGGGCTCTCCATCGTCACCGCCGTGGCCGAGGCCTTCGACGGCCGCATCGAGGCCCGCCGCAGCGCGGACGGCTTCCGCATCTCCCTTGTCCTGCCTGCCGCGGAGCCCGAGACATGATACGCCTCCTTGCCCTCCTTCTGACCGTCGCAACAGGCGTCACCCTCGCCCCGCCCCTCTCGGCGCAGGAGGACCGCGCCCGGATCGGCAACGGCAACACCGTGCTCGAACTGCGCTCGACCACCGACGTGGCGATCATCCGCCCCGCGCTCGAGGCCTTCGTCGAGCAGAACCCGCAGC
>NZ_JAATOS010000585.1:0-2275 GCF_011806505.1 Salipiger sp. HF18
GCGCGGAAGGTGACGCAGAGGATGCGTTCTTCGGGCACCGCGAAGCCGTACATGCGCTCGTGCGCCTCGGTGAACCCCTTCTCGAGCGCGACGAGCGTCTCGGCTGTCACCGGGCCGTCGGGCAGGGGGATCGAAAGCTCGTAGTTCTGGCCGTCATAGCGCATGTCGACGCGGCGGGTGGTCATCTGCTTGTCCGCCGGGATCGCCTCGCTGGCGAACCAGCCCGCCGCCTCGTCCTCGACCTTGCTCATCGCATCGGCGATGGTATCGAGGTTCCCGGCGTCGAGCGCCACCAGCTTGGTGGTCGAGAAATCGGCGCGCAGGTCGGTGAGCAGAAGGCCCATGGCGCAGAGGATGCCCGGGTTGCGCGGGATCACCACGGTGGTCATGCCGAGTTCCTGCGCAAGGCGCACCGCGTGCAGCGGGCCGGCGCCGCCAAAGGCCATCAGCGCGTAGTTGCGCGGGTCGTGGCCACGTTGGACCGAGATCACCCGGATCGCCTTGGCCATGTTCGCGGTCACCACCGAGATGATGCCCTGGGCCACGTCCATGGTCTCCATCCCGAGCTTTTCCGCCATCTTGCCAATGGCTTCCACGGCGAGGTCACGGTGGACCTTCATCCGCCCGTCAAGGATTTCGACCGGGTTCAGGACCTGCAGCACGATGTTGGCGTCGGTGACGGTGGGCTCGGTTGCGCCACGGCCGTAGCAGACCGGGCCCGGATCGGCGCCGGCGCTCTCGGGGCCGACCTTGAGCAGGCCGCCGCTGTCGATGGTGGCGATGGAGCCGCCGCCGGCGCCCACGGTGTGGATGTCGAGCATCGGCGCCTTGATCGGGTAGCCGTGCACGATGCTCTCGTTGGTCTGGGTGGTCTCGCCGCCCGCCATCAACGCGACGTCGGACGAGGTGCCGCCCATGTCGAAGGTGATGATGTCGTCGAAACCGCCGCGCGCGCCGATGGCCTGTGCCGCCACCACGCCGGTTGAGGGGCCGGAGAGCACCGCGCGGACCGGGGTTTCGGCGGCCACCTCGAAGCGGACGACGCCGCCGTTCGACTGGGTGAGGTGCGGCGCGATCGGCAGGCCGAGCTCTTCGAGCCGCGGCGTCAGGCGCGAGATGTAGCGGTGCATGATCGGCCCGAGATAGGCGTTCACGGTCGCGGTCGAGAGGCGCTCGAATTCGCGGAATTCGGGGGCGATCTCGTGGCTGGCGCAAAGGAAGACGCCGGGCATCTCGTCTTCGACGATGGCCTTGGCGATCTTCTCATGGGCGGGGTTCACGAAGGCGTAGAGGAAGCAGATGGCGACCGCCTCGACCCCGGCGGCCTTCATGGCGCGGGCAGCCTTGCGCACGGCCTCCTCGTTGAGCGGGACCGAGACCTCGCCGGTGCGCAGCATGCGCTCGGGCAGCTCGAACCGCAGCTCGCGGGGGACCAGCGTCTTGGGCTTCTCGGCGAAGAGGTCGTAGAGATCCGGGCGCTTCTGACGGCCGATCTCGAGCAGGTCGCGGAAACCGTCAGTGGTCAGCAGGCCGACCTTGGCGCCGCGATGGGTGATCAGCGCGTTGGTGGCGACGGTGGTGCCGTGGCCGAGATAGGCGATGGCCGCCGCCGGGTCGCTTTCGCTGCCGCCGGCGCGTTCCTTCATGCCTTCCTCGACACCCTGCGCGATGCCCCGCGACGGGTCGTCGGGGGTGGAGGAAACCTTCCAGACGGCGATCTCGCCGCTGGCCTCGTCGAACATGCAGACGTCGGTGAAGGTGCCGCCCGAATCCACCCCGACCCGCCAGGTGGTTTTGGATCCGAAGCCCTGAGTCCCGTCCATCATGGTTGCTTGTCCTTCTGACGTCTACGTCGTGTATACAAGAGAGGAGAGATGATTCTGTCCAGCCTTGTCGCGTGCGATCGCGGGGTTTGTGACAGAAAGTTGTGGAGAAGATGAGTGAACAGTCGAAAAGATGCTCATTCGGTCGATGTGGGGCCGGTCCAGTCCGCCCGCGAGCGTGCCTACACCGGGATCCGATCCGCCATTCTCAAGGGAAGTTTCGAGCCGGGCGCTTTCGTCGAGGAGGCGCAGGCCTGTGAGATAACCGGCGTGTCGCGCTCTCCGGTGCGCGAGGCGCTGAGCCGGCTGGCCGCGGAGGGCTACCTCGAACAGCACCCGCGCCGGGGCGCCATGGTGCGCTGGCTGTCGCCCACCGAACTGCGCGACCTGCACGAGGTCCGGCTGATGGTCGAGACCCACGCCGCGAGCAAGATCTGCCGCGAGAAACGCCC
>NZ_JAATOS010000586.1:0-2272 GCF_011806505.1 Salipiger sp. HF18
TGACGCCGGGCTGGACGACCACGTTCATGTCCTCGGCATTGATCTGCAACACCTTGTTCATGCGCGAGAAATCAAGGCTGACCCCGCCCTTCATCGCAAGGTGCTGGCCCTCGAGCGAGGTGCCGGTGCCGAAGGCGGTGACCGGGATCCCCTCAGCCGCGCAATGGCGCATGATCTCGGCGACCTCCTCCGCGGTTTCGGGGCAGGCCACCGCGTCGGGCAGGGCCTCGGGGTAATGTGCCTCGTTTCCGGCGTTCTGCCGGCGGGCGGCGAGCGAGGTCGAGAAGCGTTGGCCGAGAAGGTGGTCGAGGGCCTCGAAGGCGGTCATGGAAGGCTCCGGGTTTGGGCTTGCATTCGGTATACCAGCCGGGAATGGTGGCGCAAGCAACTGGCGCGGGCGCCAGCGGCAGGCCGTGCATCGCGGCAACGGGGGGAGGGAGCATGACAGGAACCATCGTCATCACCGGCGCGGGCAGCGGCATCGGCCGCGTCACCGCCGAGGCGTTTCTCGGGGCGGGCTGGCGCGTGGCGCTGGTGGGCCGCCGCGAGGCGCCGCTGCGCGAGACCGCGGGCGACCACGCGGGCGCCATGGTGCTGCCTTTCGACGTCTCCGACCCTGCGCAGGTCGCGCAGGGCTTCGCGCAGGTGGCCGAGGCATGGGGCCGGCTCGACGTGCTCTTCAACAACGCGGGCATCTTCACCAGGGCCGCGATGATCGACGAGACCCCGGTCGAGGACTGGCTGCAGCTCTCGTCGGTCAACATCACCGGCATGTTCCTCTGCGCCCGCGCGGCCTTTGGCCAGATGCGGCGGCAGGACCCGCAGGGCGGGCGGATCATCAACAACGGCTCGATCTCGGCGCATGTGCCGCGCTGGGGCTCGGCGCCCTACACGACCTCGAAGCACGCGATCACCGGGCTGACCCGGTCGCTGAGCCTCGACGGCCGCGCCTTCAACATCGCCTGCGGGCAGATCGACATCGGCAACGCCCTGACCGAGATGGCGGCCCCGATGGCCAGGGGCGTGCCGCAGGCCGACGGCCACATCGCGCCCGAGGCGGTGATGGACGCGGGGCATTGCGCCTCGACCGTGCTGCACATGGCCTCGCTGCCGCTCGAGGCCAACGTGCAGTTCGTCACCGTCATGGCCACCACCATGCCCTTCATCGGCCGCGGATGAGCCGGATGGAGACGCCCCAGGAGCCGCTCGCCGGGCAGATCGCGGCGCAGCTGCGCCGGGCGATCCTGCGCGGCACGCTGCCGCCCGGGGCGCAGATCAAGGAGCGCGACAGCGCCGCCGCCATGGGCGTGAGCCGCACCCCAATGCGCGAGGCGATCCGCATTCTCGCCAAGGACGGGCTGGTTCTGCTGCGGCCGTCGCGCAGCCCGGTGGTCGCGCATCTCACCAGCCAAGAGGCGCGCGACATGGTGGCGGTGCTGCAGGCGCTCGAGACGCTCTCGGCGCGGCTGGCCTGCGCCGCCGCCTCGGACGCCGAGCTCGAAGCTCTGACCGCGCTGCACGAACGCATCGCCGGCTCCTACAGCGCGCTCGACCCGATCGAGGCCTTCGAGCTCGACATGAGCTTCCACATCCGCATCGCCGAGGCCTCGCACAACCCGCCGCTGGCCGAGACCCACGGTGCCTATCTCGCGCGGCTGTGGCGGGCGCGTTACCTCTGCGGCCGGCTGCAGCGCAACCGCGCGCGGGTGGTGGCAAACCACGACAGCATCCTGCGGGCGCTGTGCAGCCGCGACGTGGACGCGGTGACCGGCGCCGTGGAGGATCACCTGAGCAATCTCGCCGACGACATCGCCGCCGCACTCGAATCCGAGGCCGCGGCGATCGACGGCGCAACCGACCTGGAGGACGACAGATGAAACTGATGCGCGTGGGCCCCAAGGGGCAGGAACGCCCGACGCTGGTGGATGCCGAGGGCACGATCCGCGACCTGTCCGGCGTGGTGCCGGATTTCGCGGGCGAGGGCGTCTCGCTCGAGGCGCTCGACCGGATCCGGGCGCTGGATCCCGTCACCCTGCCGGCGCTGCCCGAGGGCGCGCGCATCGGCGCCTGTCTCGCCTCGGTGCCGACCTTCCACTGCATCGGGCTGAACTACGCCAAGCACGCCGCCGAGACCGGGGGCAAGCCGCCGCGCGAGCCGATCCTGTTCACCAAGGCGTCCTCGTCGCTGTCGGGGCCCAACGACGCGGTGATCCTGCCGCCGGGGTCCGAGAAATCCGACTGGGAGGTCGAGCTCGGCGTGGTCATCGGCAAG
>NZ_JAATOS010000587.1:0-2258 GCF_011806505.1 Salipiger sp. HF18
CGCCGATCTTCGGCGCCGACAGCCCCTTCATGCCCTTCTCGAGCACGAAGCCGCGGATCTTGCCGCCATGGGCCTCGGACTTGGCCCAGACCACGAAGACGTCGGCGATCGGCGCGTTCGAGATCCACATCTTGGCGCCCTTGAGGCGGTAGCCGCCCTCGGTCTTGGTGGCGCGGGTCTTCATGCCCGCGGGGTCCGAGCCGGCATCGGGCTCGGTCAGGCCGAAGCAACCGATCCACTCGCCCGAGGCCAGCTTCGGCAGGTACTTCTCGCGCTGCGCCTCCGAGCCGTAGGCGTAGATCGGGTACATCACCAGCGAGGACTGCACCGACATCATCGAGCGATAGCCCGAATCCACCCGCTCGACCTCGCGCGCAACCAGCCCGTAGCTCACGTATCCGGCGCCGATGCCGCCGTATTGCTCGGGCACGGTGACCCCCAGCAGGCCCTGCGCGCCCATCTCGGCAAAGATCTCGGGATCGGTCTGCTCTTCCATGTAGGCGTGTTCGACCCGCGGCAGCAGCTTGTCCTGCGCGAAGGCGCGGGCGCTCTCGGCGATCATGCGCTCGTCTTCCTCGAGCTGCGCGTCGAACAGGAACGGGTCCTCCCACGAGAAGGAGGCAAGCGCCGGGTTGTCCTTGGGGCGAAGAGCGGGGGCGTCGGCCATGGCATGAGTCCTTTCGAATTTGCCGCGAACCCTAAGCCGGATCGGCGCCACATGGAAACGAATTAATTTGCGCAAGGAATGAGTTTATCTCATAATCTCGTGAGCGCGGACACCACCGGAAAACGCACGCGAGAGACCATGCGCAAGGCCTACATTCCCTCCGTCGCCGAGCTCGAGGCCTTCACCGCCTGTGCCCGGCGCGGTACCACCACGATGGCGGCCGCGAGCCTCGGCCTGACCCAGAGCGCGATCTCGCGCTCGCTCGCCTCGCTCGAGGACCGGCTCGGCGTCGCGCTCTTCAACCGGGTGCGCCAGCGGCTGGTGCTGTCGCCCGCGGGCCACGCGTTCCTTGGCCGGGCCGAGCATCTATTGGCCGGGCTCGACGAGGCGGCGATGGGCGTGATGGCTTTTGGCGGGCACGACGCCGTGCTGCGCATGGCGGTGCTTCCGAGCCTCGCGCGGATCTGGCTGATCCCGCGGCTTCCCGGCTTCACCCGCGACGCGCCCGAGATCAGCCTCGACCTTTCGGCGCGGCTCTTGCCGGTGGATTTCGGCCGCGAACCCTTCGAGCTTGCGATTATGCGCAGCCGGCATGACATCCCCGGCGTCACCACCGAGCCCATCCTGCCGGAAACCATGGTGACGGTGGCGGCCCCTGCCCTGCTCGACGGCCGCGCGCAGCTCAGCGACGCCGAGATGCTGGCGCTGCCGCTGCTGCAGCAGTCCACGCGCCCGACGCTCTGGCTCGACTGGTTCCGCGGCTCCGACACCGACCCGCGGCGCATCCTGCGCGGGGCCCGGCTCGACCACTTCGACATGATCGTCGACGCCGCCATCGCCGGGCTCGGCATCGGCATCGTGCCCGAGATCGTCGCCCGGCCCGCGCTCGACCGCGGCGCACTGGCGCTGGCCGCGCCGCGCCGCTTCGAGACCGGCGAGAGCTACGCGCTGATCCTGCCCGAGCCCGCCCGCCAAAGCCCCCACGTCCAGCGTTTCCGCAACTGGCTGTTGCGCGAGATCGCTGCCTGACGGGCACGCGCCGCGCGGGCGGCACCACGGCAAAATCTCACAAAACGTGAATTTCTCGCAACCAGAACACTCGAAAGGAGACCGTGCGGACGTTCTCTGCTAGCGTCGGGTCAAGTCATTCTGACCAATTGCTTTCATGAGGTGTCCGGTCATGTCCGATGACGAGGCCTATCTCAACCGCCTGCGCGCCCTCGCCAGGAAGCTCGAGGCGCGCTCGGGCAAGCGCTTTCCTGGGCGTGGTCCGAGCCCCGAGGCGCCGCTCATGGGCGCCGAGCCCTTCGGGGCGGAACCCTTCGGCGCGATGGAAAGCGCCGCCTCGCCCCGCGCCGAGCTCGAGGCGATCATCCGCTGGAGCCGCCCGGTGCTCTGGATCAACCGCGACGAGGTGGACGAGGCGTGGTCGCTCGGTGTGCCCGACGACGCCGACCAGGACCTCATCGCCGAGATGAACGCGCATCGCGCGGGGATCACCGGCATCATCCCCTCGGTCGGGCGCATCGAGCTGCGCAACAACCTGCATTTCGCCTGGTGCGGCACCGGCTGGATCATCGATTTCGACGGC
>NZ_JAATOS010000588.1:0-2254 GCF_011806505.1 Salipiger sp. HF18
GGCTTGCCGCCGAGGCGGCGGCGCGGCGCGGGCTGGCGGTGCTGCTGGTCTCGGACGAGAACATGATGGGCACGCCGCGGGCCTGCCTGCGCGCCCGCAAGCTCTACCCGGCCCCGGGGCCGCGGCTGGCGCAGCTCCTGCGGGGCTTCGGCTCGGTCGAGCGCGCGGTGCTGCAGATCCGCTCGCCCGAGATGTGGTGGGCCTCATTGCTGGCCCACCTCGTGGCGCGCGGCATGGCGTTGCCCGAGCCGGGGCTGATCGACCATCTGATCGCGCAGCGGCGCGGCTGGCGCGAGGTGATCGCGGACCCGGGACCGAGTTGCTGGTCACGCCGTTCGAGCGTTTCGCCTCGCGGCCCGACCAGCTGCTGAAACGGACCACCGGCGTGCTGTTCACGTCGCCACTGCCCTCGGGCGGGATCTGGGCGCATCGCGGCCCCTCCCTGCCGGAGCTGCGCGCCCTGCTCGACGAGCGGGGCGAGGACGCATCGTCGCTGCCTGCCGGAGAGGGGCGCTGGATGCCCTTCACGCCGGTGCAGGCCGCCGACCTGCGCGAGAGATATGCCGACGACCTGTTCTGGCTGCGTGCCGGGGCGGACGGGCTGGCACGACTGACAGAGGACCCGGAGCCTGCGACGGCCAGCACGAACTGGCCGCCGGCTTCAAAGGAGAGAGGACGGGACGATGACGGCCAAACTGGACGATTGGCGCACTCTGGCTGAGAAGGAACTGCGGGGGCGCCCGCTCGACGATCTGACCTGGACCACGATCGAGGGGATCGAGGTCAAACCGATCTACACCCCCGCCGATGTCGAGGGGCTGCCGCAGGTCGGTGAACTGCCGGGCTTCGAGCCCTTCACCCGCGGCGTGAAGGCGACGATGTACGCCGGCCGGCCCTGGACCATCCGCCAGTACGCGGGCTTCTCCACCGCCGAGGAATCGAACGCCTTCTACCGCAAGGCGCTGGCCGCCGGTCAGCAGGGCGTCTCGGTGGCCTTCGACCTCGCGACGCACCGCGGCTACGACAGCGATCACCCGCGCGTGGTGGGCGACGTCGGCAAGGCGGGCGTGGCCATCGACTCGGTCGAGGACATGAAGGTGCTGTTCAGCGGCATCCCGCTGGACAAGGTGTCGGTCTCGATGACCATGAACGGCGCGGTGATCCCGGTGCTGGCGAACTTCATCGTCACCGGCGAAGAGCAGGGCCATGACCGGGCGCTGCTTTCGGGCACGATCCAGAACGACATCCTGAAAGAGTTCATGGTGCGGAACACCTACATCTATCCGCCCGAACCCTCGATGCGCATCATCGCCGACATCATCGAGTACACCTCGAACGAGATGCCGAAGTTCAACTCGATCTCGATTTCGGGCTACCACATGCAGGAGGCCGGCGCCTCTCTGGTGCAGGAGCTCGCCTACACGCTGGCGGACGGCAAGGAATACGTGAAGACCGCCATGGACGCCGGCATGGACATCGACAAGTTCGCCGGCCGGCTGTCGTTCTTCTTCGCCATCGGCAAGAACTTCTTCATGGAGATCGCCAAGCTGCGCGCCGCGCGGATGCTGTGGTCGCGCATCATGACCGAGCTCGGCGCCCGCGACGCCCGCTCCAAGATGCTGCGCACCCACTGCCAGACCTCGGGCGTCTCGCTGACCGAGCAGGACCCCTACAACAACGTCATCCGCACCGCCTACGAGGCGATGAGCGCAGTGCTCGGCGGCACCCAGTCGCTGCACACCAACGCGCTCGACGAGGCCATCGCGCTGCCGACCGAGTTCTCGGCCCGGATCGCGCGGAACACCCAGCTCATCCTGCAGGAAGAGACCGGCGTGACCAAGGTCGTCGACCCGATGGCGGGTTCCTACTACGTCGAGAAGCTGACCGCCGACCTCGCCGAGGCTGCGTGGAAGCTGATCGAGGAAGTGGACGAGATGGGCGGCATGACCAAGGCCGTGGCCAGCGGCATGCCCAAGCTGCGGATCGAGGAGACCGCCGCCAAGCGCCAGGCCGACATCGACCGCGGCAACGACGTGATCGTGGGGGTGAACAAGTACCGCCTCGCGAAGGAAGACGAGCTCGACATCCTCGACATCGACAACGCTAAGGTCCGCGAGGGCCAGGTCAGGTCGCTCGAGACCATCCGCGCGTCCCGTGACGGGGCCGCCTGCGACGCCGCGCTGGCCGAGCTGGAGCGGCGCGCGAAAGAGGGCGGCAACCTGCTCGAGGCCGCCGTCGAAGCCGCCCGCGCGCG
>NZ_JAATOS010000589.1:0-2254 GCF_011806505.1 Salipiger sp. HF18
CCCTCGGCGCAGCGCTCAAGGGCGACAACTGAGCCTGAGCGACTTCGCTTGTGAATTGGGGGCCCCGCCGGAGAGATCCGGCGGGGCCCTTGCCGTTCCGGGGGGGCTCGCGATCCTGGACAGGTCGCGTCCGCGGCGGTCAGTCTGGGCAGGGATTTCAACGAGGTCCTTTGCCGATGCCCGATCGTCTCGGTTTCCGCCTTGCGGCCCTGATCGCGGCCATGGCCTGTCCCGCCCCCGTCGCCGCGCAATCGCTCGAGGACGTGGTGCCCTTCGATCCCGCCAACATGGCGGAGACGGGGCGCTTCTGCGAGGCGAACTGGGCAGGTGTCTACGACGATCCGACCCTCAAGCGCATGTGCCACAACGTCTTCATCTGCGGCGACGGCGGCTGCCTCCCGGAGTACATCGTCGCGGTTGTGGCGCGGGAGCGCGAGGAGGAATTGCGCGCGGTCGTGGCAGGGCTGCCGCTCGACGGCTTCGCGCCATGCGATCCGGGCGATCCCTGGCAGCGGTATTACGCGGCGCCGCTGGAGCAGGAGGTCGAGCCCATGGGGCTTCTCGGGTTCCTCGACGGGTGCGACGTGATCTCCTACTGCGGCAAGACCTTTCCGGGTTTCGAGGCCGACGTGGTGGCGACGCTGCGCCAGCTCGGCACCGAGGACCTGCTGCCCGCGGCGGTCTCGGCGGTCGAAAGTGCCTTCGGCGGCTTCTTCACGACGCTTTTCCTGACCCTCTTCGGGCAGGAGGCGCGGGAGACGGGCGCGCGCACGTGACGCCCGCGAATCGCGCGAACGTGAAGAGGCCTTTCTGCGGCGCAGCACCGCGCTATGTGGTCGGCAGACCGGCCGCGCGGCGGGAAAATGGCTTCAAACTGCTGCTACAGAATGCTTTTTCAGGGTGGCCACCGGGTTTCCGGTTGGCGCGAAGGCGTCGAGTGTCGTAGAACGAAAAGGCGCGGAGAGACGCATTGAGGGATGTGCGAGGATGATCAGATCGGAATTGATCCAGAAGATCGCGGAGGAGAACCCGCATCTCTACCAACGTGACGTGGAGCGGATCGTGAACACGATCTTCGAAGAGATCACCAATGCCATGGCCCGGGGCGACCGGGTCGAACTGCGCGGTTTCGGCGCCTTTTCGGTCAAGAAGCGCGATGCCAGGATGGGGCGTAACCCCCGGACGGGCGACGCGGTCGAGGTCGAGGAGAAGCACGTGCCCTTCTTCAAGACGGGCAAGCTGCTGCGCGACCGGCTGAACGGAAAGTAAGAACAGGACCATGCGCTACATTCGCTTTGCATTTCTGGGCGCCCTCGCGGTCGTCCTCATCGCCGTTGCGATGGCCAACCGCTCGATGGTCGAGCTGCAGCTGCTGCCCGATGAACTGGCGTCGTTGCTGAGCTTCCAGCAGACCCTGAGCCTGCCGCTGTTCCTGGTGTTCTTCGGCGGCATCGTCTTCGGCCTGCTGATCGGCTTCGTCTGGGAGTGGCTGCGCGAGCACAAGCACCGCGCCGCCGCCGCCGAGCGCAAGACCGAGGTCCGCAAGCTCGAGCGCGAGCTGAAGAAGACCCAGGCCGAGCGCGACAAGGACAAGGACGAGGTCCTCGCGATCCTCGACCAGAGCGCCTGATCCTGCTCCAGGGCGCCGGCACCCGTCCGGACTCCCTTGGGGGGATCCGGGCGCCGGACCACGAGCGGGGCAACGCGCCAGATGGGACCTTTGGTCATGGATGACATCCGGATAAAGATCTGCGGGCTCAAGCGGCCCGAAGAGGTGGCGGCCGCCGCCGGTGCCGGTGTGCGCTACATCGGTCTGGTGTTCTTCCCGCGCAGCCCTCGGGCGGTGAGCCTCGGGCAGGCGCGGTCGCTGGCGCTCGAGGCGCCGGTGGGGCTCGCCAAGGTGGCGCTCGTGGTCGATGCCGAAGACGCGCTGCTCGACGAGATCGTGGAGACGGTGCCGCTCGACATGCTTCAGCTGCACGGGCGCGAGAGCGTCGAGCGCGTGGCCGAGCTGCGCGCCCGCTACGGTCTGCCGGTGATGAAGGCGGTGGGGGTGGCCTCGGAAGAGGATCTCCCGGCGTTGCAGGAGTATGCGCGCGTGGCCGACCAGCTGCTGGTCGATGCCAAGGCGCCGAAGGGCTCCGTGCTTCCGGGCGGCAACGGGCTGAGCTTCGACTGGCGGCTGCTCGCCGGGCGGCGCTGGCCCTGTCCGTGGATGCTTGCCGGTGGGCTGACGCCCGACAATGTCGGGCAG
>NZ_JAATOS010000590.1:0-2251 GCF_011806505.1 Salipiger sp. HF18
GCCGCCCATGACGCCCCCGCCTGGCTGGGCGACGACACCCCGGTCATGCGCGCCCGCGTGGCGCAGTGGCTGGCCTTCGCGCAGCGGCTGACCGACAGCGCAGGTGCCGCGCGCGCCCATGACATGCTGCTGGCACCCGGCGACATCGACGCGCTGCGCGCCGACGCCACCACCGCCCTGCGCGAGCTCGAGGCGGCGCTCTCCGCCGCCCGCCGCCGGGGCGAGAGCTTCCTCGCGGGCAACCGTCCGACCATCGCCGACATCGCCTGCTTCCCGCACGTGGCGCTGGCGCCGGATGGAGGGCTGCCGCTCGATCCCTATCCGTCGATCCGGCTCTGGATGCGGGCGCTGCGCGGGCTCGAGGGCTTCATCGAGATGCCCGGCATCCACCGCCTGCACGAACTGCTGCCCGAGCCCGGGCCGATGCCCGACGTGATTCGCAAGGAGCGTGCCTGACATGTCCGGATACCTGCTGAAAGGCTGCGCCGCCGTGGTGACCGGCAACGGGGTGCTGCGCGACGTCGACCTGCTGACCGAGGGCCCCGCCATCAAGGCCATTGGCCCCTCGCTCGAGGCCAAGGGGGCCGAGGTCATCGACGCCGCGGGCTGGTTCGTCTACCCGGGCCTCGTCAACACGCACCACCACTTCTTCCAGTGCTTCGTGCGCAACCGCGTCGATCTGGACTGGACCAGGCTGTCCGTCATCGAATGGCTCGACCGGATCTACCCGATCTTCGCCGAGCTTACCGAGGACTGCTTCTACCACGCCTCGGTGACGGCGCTGGCGGAGCTTGCCAAGCACGGCTGCACCACCGCCTTCGACCACCAGTACTGCTTCCCGCGCAAGGCCGGAAAGGGCATCGTCGACCGCCAGTTCGAGGCTGCCGAGAAGATCGGCCTGCGCTTCCATGCGGGCCGGGGCACCAACACGCTGCCGAAGTCCGAAGGCTCGACCATCCCCGACGAGATGCTCGAGACCACCGACGAGTTCCTCGCCGATTGCGAGCGGCTCATCGACGCCTACCACGATGCGGGGCCGTTCTCGATGCGGCAGGTGTCGCTGGCGCCGTGCCAGCCGGTGAACGGCTACCGCGAGACCTTTGTCGAGAGCATCCGGCTTGCCCGCGACAAGGGCGCCATCCTGCACACCCATGTGGGCGAGGGCGAATCCGAGGTCATCCGCGCCCGTCACGGCATGCGCACCGTCGACTACCTCGAAGAGATGGGTTTCTGTGGCCCCGACACCTTCTACGCCCATTGCTGGGAGCTTACCGACGCCGAGCTGCGCCAGATGGCGGCCAGCGGCACCGGCGTGTCGCATTGCCCCGAGCCGGTCTACCTCGTGGGCGCCGAAGTCACGCCCATTCCGGCGATGGAGGCCTTCGGCGTGCGCGTGGGGCTGGGTTGTGACGGGGCGGCGAGCAACGACAACTCGAACCTCATGCACTGCCTGCACTCTGCCTACATGCTGCAATGCCTCGTCGCGTCCTCGCGCGAGCATCCTGTGCCGGACCCGGCGACGTTCCTGCGCTACGGCACCTCGGGCGGGGCGTCGCTCTTGGGCCGCACCGACATCGGTCAGCTGGTGCCCGGCATGGCGGCGGATCTCTTCGCCATCGACAGCCGCCGGATGGATTACGTGGGCACCCGCCACGACCCCGAAAGCCTGATCCCCCGCGTGGGCATCGGCATGGCCACCGACATGACCATGGTCAACGGCAAGATCGTCTGGGCCGACGGGGAATTCCCGGGGCTCGACGAACGGGAGATGGCCGCCGACGCAGAAGCGGCCCTCGCAACCATCGATATTTGACAGGGAGACATCGATGACCACTCTGAACCGCCGCAGGTTCCCGCAGACCTCCGCCGCCACCGGCCTCGCCGCCGGTCTTCCCGGGCTCGCCCACGCGCAGGACCCGCTGGGCATCGCGCTCGTCGTGCCGTCGCCGGTGGGCGAGGTGGGCTGGTCCCACGCGCTTGCCATGGGGCTTGAGCCGATCAAGGCCGAGTACGGCGATGGCGTGAACATCACCATTCTCGAGAACATCCCCGAGGGCCCGGACGCCGACCGCATCATGAACAAGGTGGTCTCGGACGGTACAAGGGTTCTGGTCGCCGGCAGCTTCGGCTACCAGAACGGCGCCATGCAGATCGCCCGCCGCAACCCCGACGTCACCGTGCTGCACGCCTCGGGCTTCATGGTCGCGCCGAACTTCTCGCCCTTCGCGGCGAAGTACTTCCAGGGCACCTA
>NZ_JAATOS010000591.1:0-2246 GCF_011806505.1 Salipiger sp. HF18
CGCACCGAGTGGCACTCGGTCGCGATCTTCTCCGAACCGCTGGCGCGCATCGCCGAGCAGTACCTGCGCAAGGGCTCCAAGGTCTACATCGAGGGCCAGCTCGAGACCCGCAAGTGGCAGGACCAGTCCGGCCAGGACCGCTATTCGACCGAGATCGTGCTACGCCCCTACCGTGGCGAGCTGACCCTGCTCGACGGCCGCCAGGGTGGCGGCGGCGGCGGTGACTTCGGTGGCGGTTCGGGCGGCGGCTACGGTGGTGGCAGCGGCGGCGGTGGCTACAGCGGTGGCCGTGACGACTTCGGCGGCGGCTCCGGCGGTCGCGACGATTACGGCAGCGGCTCGGGCAGCGGTGGCGGCGGGCGCGCCCCCCCGCGCGATCTCGACGACGAGATCCCGTTCTGAGCGCAGCCCGCGCCTGATCGCAGCACTTGGGAAAGGGGGGATCACGTCCCCCCTTTTTCTTTTGGCGCCACGCCTGACGCTTCGCGCTGTGTCTGACAAAGTACCAACTCCACACCCCGGCGAAAGAAAATCGCCGGACCCCCAACTTTTTCCGACGGAACCTTTGGCCCGTTGCGTTTTGTCCTCCTGTACCAGTCGGAGCAGTCCATGAAGTTGAGCAAGGCCACCGTTGCCATTTCCATCGTCCTGCTATGCGCCGGCGCAGGCTGGCTGTGGCTCAGGGACACGCAGGAGACCGAGCCCGCCGCGCCCCGCACCGTCGCGGTGACACGTGGCACGGTCGAGAGCACCGTGCTCGCCACCGGGCTCATCGAGGCCGAGAGCCTCGTCTCGGTCGGCGCCCGGACCTCGGGGCTGGTCGAGGAGCTGCTGGTCGATGTCGGCGACGATGTGGCCAAGGGCGAGCTCATCGCGCGCATCGACTCGCTCGAGCAGCAGAACGCGGTGCAGCAGGCCAAGGCCGACCTCGCCCAGCTCGACGCCGAGATCGCCTCGAACGCCGCCGAGATCCGGCTGGCGGAACAGGCGCTCTCGCGGCAGCAGACGCTCATCACCCGCGAGCTGGTGACCACCGAGGATCTTGAATCCGCCGAGGCGACACTGGACATGGCGCACGCCAACGCGGCCTCGCTCGAGGCGCAGCGCGCCCGGGCCGAGATCGAGGTGGCGACCGCCGAGCTCGACCTGGAACGCACCCAGATCACCGCGCCCATCGACGGCACCGTCGTGGCCGTCGTCAGCGACGAGGGCACCACGGTCAACAACTCCTCGGAGACGCCGACCATCGTGAAGCTGGCGCAGCTCGACCGGATGGAGATCAAGGCCGAGATCTCGGAGGCCGACGTGGTCAACGTGGCGCCGGGGCAGCTGGTGAGGTTCTCGCTGCTGGGGGCGCCGGACCGGGTCTACGAGGCCGAGCTGGCCTCGGTCGAGCCCGCGCCGTCGTCGATCCGCGACAGCGACGAGATCGATACGGATTCCGCGATCTACTACAACGCCCGCTTCCTCGTCGACAATTCCGACCGGCTGCTGCGCATCGGCATGTCGACCAACGTCACCATCATCCTTGGCCGCTCCGAGGACACGCTGACCCTGCCCCTCGCGACGCTGCCCGCGGCGGGCCCGGAGGGGCGCTACGTGGTGAGCGTCCTGGCCGACGACGACCGGCCCGAGCGCCGGGAGATCGAGATCGGCCTGAAGGACGCCACTTCCTACGAGGTGCTGACCGGGCTCGAGGAAGGCGACCGGGTGATCGGTGGCGGTGCCCGGCCCACCGCGGCATCCGCGGCGCAGACCCGCAGCTCGCGCGGCCCGGGCGGCCCGCCCCCGGGCATGTTCTGAGGCCCCCCCATGGCACTAATCGACATTCGCGGGCTCGATCGCTCCTTCACTGCGGGCGAGCAGACCATCACCGTGCTGCGCGGCATCGACCTTTCGATCGAGACGGGCGAGATGGTCGCCATCATCGGCCAGTCCGGTTCCGGCAAGTCGACGCTAATGAACGTGCTGGGCTGTCTCGACCGGCCCACCCGCGGCGACTACCGCTTCGACGGGCGCGACGTCTCGGCCATGTCCGACCACGAGCTGGCCGAGCTGCGCCGCGACCACTTCGGCTTCATCTTCCAGCGCTACCAGCTGATGCCCGAGCTCGACGCTCTGGGCAATGTCGAGATCCCCGCGATCTACCGTGGCGCTCCGCGTCGGGCGCGGCGTGACCGGGCGCGGGCGCTGCTCGAGCGGCTGGGGCTCGGCGAGCGGCTTGGCAACCGGCCCGGCGCGCTCTC
>NZ_JAATOS010000059.1:0-15934 GCF_011806505.1 Salipiger sp. HF18
CCCGCGAAGAAGCGCAGCGGCCAGCCGCGCAGCCCGCGCCAGAGCGCCAGCGCGGCGCCCGCCAGCGCGACGGCGCCCAGCGCCCAGATCGCGGGCCAGGGCAGCAGCGGGTCGAAGACGATCTGTCCGGTCATTGGCCAAGCCTGTCGAGTAGCGCGGGCACGTGCACCTGGTCCGACTTGTAGTTGCCAGTGAGCACATGCATCACGAGGTTGACCCCGAAGCGGTAGGCGATCTCGCGCTGGCGCTCGCCCGAGAAGCCCGAGCCGATGCGCACCAGCGGGTTGCCGCGCTCATCCATGGCCCAGGCGGCGGCCCAGTCGTTGCCGCCGATCACCACCGGGGTGACGTTGTCATTGAGGTTGCGGAAGGGCATGCCCTCGATCAGCTCGGCATCCGGCGGCGCGGCCTCGACCCAGACGTCTCGGCTGGTGTAGCGGCCGGGAAAATCCTGCAGCAGGTAGAAGGTGCGGGTAAGCACGTGGTCCTGCGGCACCTGCTCCAGCGGCGGGATGTCGAGCGGCGCGGCAAGCTGTTGCAGCTTGCGGCCCTCGGGCGAGGCGGCGCCGAAGCCCGCCACGTCCGCGTCGCGGGTGTCGAAGAGGATCATGCCGCCCGAGCGCAGGTACTCGTTGAGCTTGACGTAGGCGGCTTCCGAGGGCGCCGGCTGGCTCGGCGTCACCGGCCAGTAGAGCATCGGGAAAAAGGCCAGCTCGTCGCGCTCGAGGTCGACACCCATGGGCTCGGCCGGTTCCACCGAGGTACGGAAGAACAGGATTTCGGACAGGCCGCGCAGGCCCGCCTGCGCCATGTCGTCGAGCTGCCGGTCGCCGGTCAACACATGCGCGAGCGTCACCTCGGAGGCGGCGAGGATCGCAGCAGCGTCATCGCCCGTGGGCGGGTCGTCCTGCGCCCGGGCCATGCCCGGCAGCATCAGCGCGGCGGCGAGGACCGCGGCGGCGGCCGATCCGGCACGCCCGCCGCCCAGCCGTCCCGAGAGCCCCAGCGAGGCGATGACGTCGGCCAGCAGAAGCGCGATGGCGGTGGCCAGAAGCCAGCCGGCAAGCGGCGTTTCCTGCGCCCGTGACAGCCCCTCGACCGAGATCCGCTCGGGCCAGACGGCCGGTTGCAGGACGGCGTCGGCCGTCACCACGTTGCGCGCGAGGCTGCGGTCCTCACCCTGGTAGAGGCCGGGCTGCAGCTCGGGGCCGAGCGGGGCGTCCAGGAGCGCCTCGCCCGCGACGCCCGGCAGGTTGCCCGCGTCGCCGATGCGCCCGAAGGCGTCGAGCACACGCAGCGGCTGCCAGACCGTGCCGACGAGATCGGCAGGATCGGGCGAGGCCGGCATCGAGGACACCGCCAGCCGTTCGAGCATGCGCACGAAGAGGCCCGACAGCGGCAGCGACGACCATTCGGCGTTGGCGGTCACGTGGAACAGCACCACCTGCCCCTGCCCAACGCTCTTGCGGGTCACCAGCGGAGTGCCGTCGGTCAGCTGCGCGATCACCCGCGACGCCAGCGTCGGGTCGGGCTGTGCCATGACCTGGCTGCTGATCGTCACGTCCTCGGGGATCTCGAGCCCGTAGAAGGGGCTGTCCTCGGCGAAGGCGGCAAGCGACTTGGGCTCGCCCCAGCTCATGGCACCGCCGACCGAGCGCCCGCCGGCGCGCAGACGCACCGGCATCAGCGGGTCCTCTTCGCTGCGGCTCACGTCGCTGGCGGCAAGGCGCGGCCCGGCGAAGCGCAGCAGCGTGCCGCCGTTCTCGAGCCACTCGGTGATTCCGGACTGCTCGCCCGGCGACAGGGTCGCCACGTCGGCCAGCACGATCACGTCGGGATTGGCGGGCAGCACCTCTTCCAGCGTGCCGTCGAGCAGGTCGGCGGTGGGCACCAGCGCCTTGTTCAGGAAGTGCAGCGGCGACAGCAGCTCGAGCCCCTCGCGGTTCTCGTTGCCCGCGATCAGCGCGACCTCGCGGCGGCGCAGGCTGTCATCGGGCAGCGACACGGCGCCGGCGCTGCGTGCGCCCTCGATCTCGAAACGGGTGATCCGCGCCCGCAGCTCGGCGGGCAGGTTGAGCTCGAGCTCGGCCTCGGTGGCGGATTGCTCGAAGATCACCGGGTTGCGCAGCAGCACGGCGGGGTTGCCCGCCGGGTCAAGCCCGTGCCCGGCGAGCGAGACCTCGGTCTCGGGGCCGGGGCGCAGGCGGCGCAGGGTGAGCAGCACGTGGCCGTCCTCGAAGCGTGGCGGGGTCAGCGCGTAATGGGCGCGCGGGCTTTCGAAGACGGTGACCCGCCCGTGCCTCTCGAGCGTCTCCAGCAGCGGCTTGCGGCTGTCGCGGGCGAGCCCGTCGGACATCCAGTAGGTGTCGAAATCCTGGTCCGGCAGCAGTTCGAGCGCGCGGGTAACGCGGGCATCGTCGGGCTGCCACGGCTCGGGCAGGATGCCGGTCAGGCGGCTGCGCAGCACGCCTGCCGCCTGGAACTGCGGCGCCTCGGGATTGGTGAGCCGCATCAGCGCCACCGGCCGGGTCTCACGCTCGGCCCGGGTGAGCAGCGCGTCCAGCGCCTCGAGCCGGGCGGTCCAGTCGGACGCGCTCGACCAGCTGGCATCCATCACCACCAGCAGCGGGCCCGCGCCGGCCTGCTCGCCACTGTCGTCCTGCGGGTTCAGCACTGGTCCGGCGAGGCCGATGATCACCGCGGCAACGGCGAGCATCCGCATCAGCAGCAGCCACCACGGCGTGCGGTCGGTCACCTGCTCCTCGTCCTTGAGGCCGAGCAGCAGCACCACCCCGGGGAACATGCGCCGGATCGGAGCCGGCGGCACGGCGCGCAGGATCACCCAGAGGATCGGAAGCGCCAGCAGCCCCAGCAGCAACCAGGGCGCGGTAAAGCCGAGCGGCCCGAGAATCGTCATCCGTGGCCTCCATCCATCGCGCGGTAGAGCCAGAGCAGCGCGTTCTGAGCGCTGTCACTGGTGTGGTGACACAGATATTGCCAACCCGTTAACCGGGACAAATGGGCCAGCCGCGCCTTGCGCTCTGCCAGCCGCTCAAGGTAGCGGGTGCGCAGGTCGCCCGCCTTGAGAGTCTCGTGGCTGACGCTGCCGCCGACGCTTTCGAAGATGGTACGCCCCTTGAAGGGGAAAGTCTCTTCCGTCGGGTCCAGAACCTGCACCAGCACGCCGCGCACGCCACGGTCGGCGGCCTTGGTCAGCGCCGCCTCGACCGGGTCGAGATTGCCGAGGAAATCCGAGACGAACACGGCCCGCGCGTGCGGGATCATGCCGCGCGCCTCGGGCTCGGAGTAATCCTCGGCCCCGTCGGTGGCGAGCGCCTCGGCCAGCCGCAGGATCTGGACGTCGCCGCCCCGCGGCGGCAGCGACCAGCCGGTGAAGCCCACCCGCTCGCCACCCCGGATCAGCAGCACCGCCGCGGCAAGCGCGACGAGCCGGGCACGGTCGCCCTTGGATGGCAGGTCCTTGCCCGAGGAGAACCGCATCGAGGCGCCGGTATCGACCCAGAGCAGCACGCTCTGCGCGATCTGCCACTCGCGCTCGCGCACGTACTGGTCGTCACCGCGGGCCGAGCGCCGCCAGTCGATGCTGCGCACGCTGTCACCGGCGCGCAGCGGGCGATACTGCCAGAAGTCGTCGCCCACGCCCGAGCGGCGGCGTCCGTGGTCGCCAAGAAGCACCGTGCCCGCGAGATGCTCGGCGCGGGCCAGCAGCGCGGGGAAGCGGGACGCCTCCTCCTGCGCATCGCGGCGAAGAAGGGTGATGCGGTCGCTCAAGCGGCGGCCTCGGAGGACGACAGCCCGGCGGCGACATCGTCGATAAGCGCACCGAGGTCCTCGCCCCGCGCGCGTGCCGAGAAGGTCAGCGCCATGCGGTGCACCAGCACCGGGCGGGCCATGTTGATGACGTCCGCGGGCGACGGCGCCAGCCGGCCCTCGAGCAGTGCACGGGCGCGCACCGTCATCATCAGCGCCTGCGCGGCACGCGGGCCGGGCCCCCAGGCCACGGTCTCGCGCACGCGCTCGGGCGCGGTGGGCTCGGAGGGGCGGAAGGCGCGCACGAGGTCGAGAATCATCTCGACCACCGCGTCGCCCACGGGCATCCGCCGCAGCAGGGTCTGGGCCGCCATCAGCGTCGCGGGATCGAAGACCTGATGGGCCTGGGCCTCTTCAGTCCCGGTGGTGGCGATCAGGATGTCCTTCTCGGTCTTGCGGTCGGGATAGGCCACGTCGATCTGGACGAGGAAGCGGTCGAGCTGGGCCTCGGGCAGCGGGTAGGTGCCCTCCTGTTCGATGGGGTTCTGGGTGGCGAGCACGTGGAACGGAAGCTCGAGCTGGCGCGTTTCGCCGGCAACCGTCACCGCCTTTTCCTGCATCGCCTGCAGCAGCGCCGACTGGGTCCGGGGCGAGGCGCGGTTGATCTCGTCGGCCATGAGGAGCTGGCAGAAGATGGGACCATGGATGAACTTGAACGCCCGGCTGCCGTCTGTGCCGGTCTCGAGCACCTCGGAACCGAGGATGTCGGCGGGCATCAGGTCGGGGGTGAACTGGATGCGGTTGCCGTTCAGCCCCATCACCGTCGACAGGGTCTCGACCAGCCGGGTCTTGCCAAGCCCGGGAAGGCCGATCAGCAGCGCGTGGCCGCCGCACAGCAGCGCGGAGAGAGTCAGCTCGACCACCCGCTCCTGCCCGATGAAGCGGCTGTTGATCGCGCGCTTCGCTTCGGCCAGCCGCTCTTCGAGGGCCTCGATCTCGGCAACCAGGTCTTCGGCCATGGGCTGACTCCTTGCAATCACTTGTTTACGATTCAAGTCTATCTCGGGGCTCGCGAATGACAAAACCAATGAACACACAAAATTCCGTTACACCCTCTGCAGACGGCCTCGCTGCCTCAGCGCGCGCCATAAAATCGCGTGGATTGCCGCCGGTGGAGAAGTGGAACCCGCCGTTCTGCGGCGATATCGACATGCGGATCGCCCGCGACGGCACGTGGTTCTACCTCGGCTCGCCGATCGGGCGGTTCGAACTGGTGAAGCTGTTTTCGTCGATCCTGCGGCGCGACGGCGACGAATATTTCCTCGTGACGCCGGTCGAGAAGGTCGGCATCCAGGTCGACGACGCGCCCTTCCTCGCCACCGATTTCGAGGTGGCGGGCGAGGGCGAAGCGCAGGTGCTGACCTTCCGCACCCACGTGGGCGACGAGGCGGCGGCTGGCGCCGACCACCCGATCCGGGTCACCCGCGACCCCGAAACCGGCGAGCCCGCGCCCTACGTGCTGATCCGCCGCAACCTCGAGGCGCTGATCGACCGCAAGAGCTTCTACCGGCTGGTGGACCTCGGCGAGCACCACGAGCAGGACGGGCAAAGCTGGTTCGGCGTCTGGTCCTCGGGGCAGTTCTTCCCGGTGATCGAATCCGACGCGCTGCCCGACGCGGACTGACCGTCAGGCCTGCATGCGGCGCATGATGCCGTGACCAAGCGCCGGCGACAGCCACATCAGGCGGCGCAGGAGCCGCGCCTTGCCGATCCAGATCTCGCGCCGGCCCCGCGCCACGCCCTCGAGGATGGCGGTCGCCGCATCCGCGGGCGACATCTTGCGCTCCGGCGCACCGCGCGACAGCGTGGTGTCCACCACCGGCAGCAGCGCCTCGGACAGGCCGACGCCAAGCCCCGCGTCCTCAACCTGGTAGCGCAGCGACCGGGTGAAGCTGCGCATCGCGGCCTTGGTGGCGCAATAGACCGGCGCGTCGGCCTTGGGCGCCACCGCGAGGCCCGAGGTCACGTTGACGACCCGGGCGCCCGCCTGCGCGCCCAGCACCGGCAGCAGCCCCACCGCGATCAGCATCGGCGCCACGAGGTTGACCTGCACCTCCTCGGCCACGCCCTCGCCGTGCTGCGTCCCGTCGGTCAGCACCGGGTAGCGCATCACTGCGGCGTTGTTGATCACCACCGAGCAATCAGGGTGGGCATCGCGCACCCAGTTGACCACGCCGCGCGGGATCTCGGCGTCGGCGAGGTCGGCCTCGAGCACGTCCACGCAATCGCCCCGCCGCAGCAGCTCGTCGAGCGCGGCAGGGTTGCGCGCCACCGCCAGCACCTCTGCTCCCATCGCGGTCAGCTGCCGCGCCATCTCGCGCCCGATGCCGCGGGTCGCGCCGGTCAGCAGCACCTTGCGTCCGTTCCAGTAGCGATCCATCGTCAATCTCCTTGTCCCGCAGGCTCTTTCGGTCAAGAATGTGAGCAAAGGCTCAGCTTTCATACTCGCATTCCGCCGATGTCCCACGCCGCCCCGCTTTCCCCAAGAAAAACACCGCGCCAGAGCCGCTCGCGCGCGTCCTACGAGGCGGTTCTGACGGCCGCGGCTCAGATTCTCGAACGTGAGGGGATGGCCGGACTCAACACCAACGCGGTGGCCGGGCGCGCGGGGGTGAGCGTCGGCACGCTCTACCAGTATTTCCCCGGCAAGGAGGCGATCGCGGCCGAGCTGGTGCGCCGGATCAAGGCGCAGCTTCTCGACGACCTGACCGGGGCGCTGGTCGCGGCACGGGGCAAGAGCCTGCGCGAGGCGGCGCAGATCATCCTCTCTGCCTCAATCCGCCACCACGCCCGCGCGCCGGAACTGTCGCGGGAACTCGAGCGCATCGAGGAGGACCTGCCACTCGACGACGAGGTCGCGGCGATCACCGACAAGGTCCACGCGGGGCTGATCGGGCTGCTGGCCGAGCACGCGCTGCCGACGCCCGAGGTCGTGGCCCGCGACCTCACCGCCATGAGCCGCGGCATGGTGCACGCGGCGCTGTTCGCAGGCGAGACCGACCTCGCGCAGATCGAGCGCCGGCTGCTGCCGGCGATCCTCGGCTATCTCGGGCTCGCCCACCGGGACTGACGCGGGACATCAGTCGCCGAGCTTGGCGTGCACCTCGTCGAGGTCGATCTCGCCCGTGGGCATCTTGTTCGCCGGGTTCTCGAAATCGTAGCGGAAGAGCTCGAAGTCGCGTTTGTAGATCTCGTAGACCAGATGCATCGACAGGTCGTCGAAATAGTCCTCGACCGGATGCGCGCGCTTCGGCCCGTGGCCCTCGGACTCGTTGAAGCGCGGGATCGACGCGAGGTCGACCCTGTGCCGCGTCTCGACCCGGTCGAGCACACCCTGCATGCCCTCCTCGAACCTCTCGGTCCAGAAGATCCGGTCGTAGCGCCCGCCGTTCACGATGAAGGTCGAGACATGGCCCGAGATCGCCGACCAGTGGATGTCGGGCTCCATCGGGCGACGCCAGCGGATGGTGTCGCGCACGAAGAGCAGGAAGCGGCGGAAGCTGCGGATCTGGTCGAAATCGTCCTTGCCGTCATCGCCCCCCACCTCGATGCCGTATTTCCGGATCAGAAGCGGCACGAGGTTGCCCCGGTAGCGCCGCCCGTTGCGCTGAATGCCGCAGATTTTGTCGAAGAAGCTGGACAGGATCCTCGTGTAGGGGTTGCGCACGCAGGTGAAGGCATAGGCGCTTCGGGTCTTCACGTTGGCCCGGATCGGCCCCTGGCTGTCCTCGCGCGCCCATTTGTGCAGGCCGGTTCCGGCGTCGTGGATATCGCCGTCGAAGAACGCCCCGTGATCCGAGTAGTACATGATCTGGCCGATGGTCGAGCAGGCGCATTTCGGGACGACCCGATACACCATGCTTTCGCTCTCGGTCATCCAGGTCCCAGGAAACCCCATACGCCCTCTGCCTCCGGTCCGCCCGGTGGCTCTGCCCCGGGCGCTGGCCCCTGAAAAAAGCAGAACAACCCGGTTTCTTCAACGCCCGTCCACCTCTATCAACATAATCAAACAGGCAAAATTGGGGCAGACCGTTTCCCGAATGGCGAAGATTGCCTTCATCCTGCTGTGTCACAAGGACCCTGACGCCATCATCAAGCAGGCGCAGAGCCTGACCGCCGTGGGCGACTACATGTCGATCCATTTCGACGCGCGTGCGCCGAAAGCCGATTACGACCGGATCCGCGCGGCGCTTGCCGACAATCCCAACGTGACCTTCCCGAAGCGCCGGGTGAAATGCGGCTGGGGGGCGTGGAGCCTCGTTCAGGCGACGCTGAACGCGCTCGGGGCCGCCACCGACGCCTTCCCCCGCGCCACGCATTTCTACATGCTCTCGGGCGACTGCATGGCGATCAAGTCGGCGCGATACGCCCATGACCTGCTCGACCGGCGCGAGGTCGATTACATCGAGAGCTTCGACTACTTCAAATCCGACTGGATCAAGACCGGCTGGAAGGAAGAACGGCTGGTCTACCGCCACTGGTTCAACGAGCGCACCCAGAAGAAACGCTTCTACGCCATGTTCGAGCTGCAGAAGCGGCTTGGGCTCACCCGCGAGATCCCGCGCGACATCGAGGTGATGATCGGCTCGCAATGGTGGTGCCTGCGCCGGCGCACCGTCGCGTGGATCCTCGACTTCTGCCGCCAGCGCCGGGACGTGATGCGCTTCTTCCGCGGCACGTGGATCCCGGACGAAACCTTCTTCCAGACCCTCGTCCGCCACCTCGTCCCCGCGCAGGAGATCGAAAGCCGCACCCTCACCTTCCTGATGTTCACCGACTACGGCATGCCGGTGGTGTTCCACAACGACCACTACGACCTGCTGCTGAGCCAGGACTTGCTCTTCGCCCGCAAGATCAGCCCCGAGGCGCGCGAGCTGAAGCGCCGGCTGGGGGTGCTCTACGCCTCGGACGGGGCGCGGTTCCGGATCTCCGACGAGGGCCGCTCGCTCTACCGCTTCCTGACCGAGAAGGGCCGCATCGGCCGCCGCTTCGCGCCGCGCTTCTGGGAGACGGAAAGCTCGCTCGGCCGCGATCGCGAACTGCTGATCGTGGTGTGCAGGAAGTGGCAGGTGGCGCGGCGGCTGGTGCAGCGGATGCGGCAGGTGACCGACATCCCCTGCATCGAGTACCTCTTCAACGACGAGAGCTGCGCCCTGCCCGATCTCGGCGGCATCCAGTCCACGGTCGCCAAGCGCCACCGTCACCGCCGGGCGCTGATGCGGATGCTCTTCGACTACTACGAAAGCGAGCGGCTGGTCGTCTGTCTCGACCCGTCGAACCTCGACCTGCTCGAGGATTTCTGCCGCGACCGCTCGGTGTCGCGGCTGCTCGAGATCGAGTGCCGGTACTCGGACGCATATCTCACCGGCCATGCCATGCGGGTGGGGCTGGCGGGCGACCACACGCCGCGCGAGACGCTGAACTGCTTGCTGCCGGCGATCCGCAACGACATGGTGCACGAAAGCGACCGGATCCGGGACGCGCAGTTCGAGAACCACCTGCTGATGCGCGAGATCGACAACCCGGCCCAGAACGCCCGGCCTATCGCCGCCTTCCTCGGGGTGACCGAGGACACGGCGCTGGAGCTGGCCAGAACCGACAACTTGTTCGCCGATTGAGGAAGACCATGGCCTACAGCTACGATGACGAGAACATCTTCGCGAAGATCCTGCGCGGAGAGATCCCCAACGACACCGTGCTCGAGACCGAGCACAGCCTCGCCTTCAACGACATCCGCCCGCAGGCGCCGATCCACGTGCTGGTGATCCCGCGCGGGAAATACGTCAACTACGACGATTTCGCCGCCAACGCCTCGGACGAGGAGATCCTCGACTACACCCGCGCCATCGCTAAGGTCTGCGAGATGAAGGGCGTCGAGGCCGAGGGCTTCCGGATGATCTCGAACGCCGGGCACAACGGCGTCCAGGAGGTGCCGCACCTGCACGTGCACATCCTCGGCGGCCGCAACCTCGGCCGGATGCTGACCCCGGCCTGAACCTCTGCGCCTTGACCTGACGGTGCGGCCTTCCGGCCGCACATCCCGTCTCGCCGCCGCCCTCCGGGGCGTCGGCTCGGAACCCGTTGGATTGGTGACGCACTGAACGGGATCCGCGCCGGTGATGCAGGGACGGCCTGCCTCCGGCCGGAGTTTATCCGGCAAGATGAAGACCGGGCGCGGCCCTGCTGCTTCATCTTGCCCGCTAAACTCCGGGGGTGAATGGGCCGCAGGCCCAGAGGGGGCAGCGCCCCCTTGCGAGGTCTCAGGCGGCGGGACGGCTTCGGGTGAGTTCGAGGAAGACAGTTCAAGCACATCCTCGGCCGTGGTCTGCGAGGCGTGGTAGCTGAGCGCGATGAGCCCGCCGTCGCGGCGCTCGATGGTGATGCCGGGCCCCTGCGGGAGCGTCTCCGGTGCCGAGACCGGCTCGATGACCATGGTCTTGGCATCGAGCTGGCCCAGCAGGTTGCGGGTGCTGTCGCGTGCCACCACGGCGCCCTGGTTGATGATGGCGATCTCGTCGCACATCTCCTCGGCTTCCTCGAGGTAGTGTGTGGTCAGGATGATGGTCATGCCGCGCTCGCGGTTGAGCTTGCGGACATTGGACCAGAGCATCTGCCGCAATTCGATGTCGACGCCGGCGGTGGGTTCGTCGAGCACGAGGATGTGCGGGTGGTGCACCAGCGCCTTGCCCAGCAGCAGGCGGCGGCGCATGCCCCCCGACAGGGTGCGGGCATAGGCATCGGCCTTGTCGGTCAGCCCCACCATCTCGAGGATCTCGTCGCTGCGGCGGCGGTTCTTCGGCACGCCGTAGAGCCCGGCCTGCACCTCGAGCGCGTCGCGCGGGCTGAAGAACGGATCGAGGTTCAGCTCCTGCGGCATCACCCCGATGGACGCGCGCGACTGGCGCGGGTTGCGGTCCTGGTCCCAGCCCCAGATGGTGACGTGACCCGAGGTCTTCAGCACCAGGCCGGCGAGGATGTTGATCAGCGTCGACTTGCCAGCGCCATTGGGTCCGAGCAGGCCGAAGATCGACCCCGTGGGGATCGCCAGATCGATGCCCTTGAGGGCTTCCTTGCCGCCTGCATAGGTCTTGCGCAGCCCCTCGATCCGGATCGCGTCACCAGTCATGCCGAGCCTTGCTCCTGTCTTTTTCTTCGCTCATAACGCAGGTAGTGCAGGTGTCACCAAAAGGAAACCGCAGCCATGACCACGGAAGCCCCGGAGACCAGGATCGTCGACAGCCACCGCATCGCCTGCGACGGCGGCGAAGGCGCGCTGGGCCACCCGCGGGTCTGGCTCTCGATCCCGCTGGAGACCGGTGTCGTGGAATGCCCCTATTGCGACGCCCGCTTCGTGCACCGCGATTTCGAAGGCAAGGCCTGAGCCCATCGCTACGCAGGGCCGTTCGCCCGGGCAACCAGCTGACAGGGTGACATGCTCGCCATCTTCCTGAAGACCCTTCCGTTCTTTGCCCTCATCGGGCTGGGGTACGGTGCCGGACGGACCCGGTTCTTCTCGGAAGAGGCCACGGCGGCGCTGACCAAGTTCGTCTTCTACTTCGCGCTCTCGGCGATGCTCTTCCGCTTCGCCGCGACGCTGTCCATCTCGCAGATCTTCGACGCCCGCCTCGCCTCGGCCTATCTCTGGGGCACCATGGCGGTCTACGTGCTGGTCACCGGCGTGGCCTTCCTGCGCCGGCAGGACATGCAGACCGCCGCCATCGAGGCGCAGACCGCCTGCATCGGCAACACGGGCTTTCTCGGCGTGCCCATGCTGACCCTGCTGCTGGGACAGGCCGCGGTGGCGCCGATCATCCTGATGCTGACCATCGATCTCATCGTTTTCGCCTCGCTGCTGGTGATCCTCGTGACCGCCGCGCGCGAGGGGCGGATCTCGTTCCGGATTTTCCGGCAGGTGGCCATCGGGCTGGTGAAGAACCCGATGATCGTCTCGATCTCTCTGGGCCTGCTGGTCTCGGCGCTGAAGCTGCCCCTGCCCGGCCCGGCGGAGGAGTTCCTGAGCATCCTCGGCAACGCCGCCACGCCCTGCGCGCTCTTTGCCATCGGCGCCTCGCTGGCGTCGAAATCCGCCGAGCGGCTGGCGGTCTCGGGCTGGCTCAGCTTTGCCAAGCTGGTGCTGCACCCGCTCTTCGTGGCCGCCGGCGTCTACCTGTTCTTCCCGACCACGCCGTTCCAGGCCACGGTCGCGGTCTCGACCGCGGCGCTGCCGGTGGCGGGCAACGTCTTCATGCTGGCGCAGCACTACGGCATCGCGCCGCAGCGGGTCTCGGCCGCGATCCTGCTCTCGACCGCCGCCAGCATCGTGACAGTCAGCCTTGTAATTGCGATGGTGACCTCATGACGGCGCTCTACATCGATGCCGATGCCTGCCCGGTGAAGGCCGAGGCCGAGCGGGTCGCCACCCGCCACGGCGTCAGGTTGTTCGTGGTGTCGAACGGCGGGCTGCGCCCCTCGGCCAATCCGCTGGTCGAGACGGTGATCGTGCCCGACGGCCCGGACGTGGCCGACATGTGGATCGCCGACCGCGCCGGACCCGGCGACGTGGTGGTGACCGGCGACATTCCCCTCGCGGCGAAATGCGTCGCGGCGGGCGCCCGCGTGCTGCGCCACAACGGCGAGCGCTTCACGCCCGAGAACATCGGCCAGCAGCTTGCCATGCGCGACCTCATGGCAGACCTGCGCGCCGCCAACCCGCTGAACCAGGGCGGGAGCGGCAAGGGGTTTACAAAGGCCGACCGCTCCCGTTTCCTCGACGCGCTCGAGCGGGAAATGCGGCAGGCGAAGGGGTAGGTCATGGGCATCGAGGCGGTGGTCTTCGACATCGGCAACGTGCTGATCCGGTGGCAGCCCGAGATCTACTACGACGCGCTTCTGGGCGAGGACCGCCGCCGCGCGATGTTCCACGCCATCGACCTGCACGGCATGAACGAGCGCATCGACGCGGGCGAGGATTTCCGCGAGGTGGTCTACGGCACCGCCGACGCCCACCCGGACTGGGCCGAGCCCATCCGCCACTGGCACGACCGCTGGGTCGAGCTGGCCTCACCCGAGATCCCCGGCTCGGTCCGCGCCCTGCGGGCTCTGCGCGCCGCCGGTGTGCAGGTCTTTGCGCTGAGCAACATCGGCGAGGGCACCCTGGCGCTGGCCGAGGCGCGCTATCCGTTCCTGGCCGAGTTCGACCGGCGCTATATCTCAGGCGCGATGAGGGCGGTGAAGCCCTCCCCCGAGATCTACGCCATGGTCGAAGCCGATTGCGGCCTCGCCCCCGGGGCGCTGCTCTTTGCCGACGACCGCGCCGACAACATCGCCACCGCCGCCGCGCGCGGCTGGCAGACCCACCTGTTCGAAGGGCCCGAGGGCTGGGCAGAGTGCCTCGTCTCGCACGGCCTGCTGAAGAAAGACGATCTCGCATGACCACGCCAGCATTCATCCCCTTCGAGGCCGAGGCAAAGATGGACTGGCTGGGGCTCACCCGCGCCTTCCGGGACGGCCACAGGCTGCCCAAGGCCGAGATCGCGGACAACTTCCTCTACCGGCGCGACGACACGCTGCTGAACCGCGCCGCGTGGATCGACGGGCTGGGGCTCGCGGTGAAATCCGCGACGATCTTTCCCGGCAACCCCGCGCAGGGCGTCGGCATGGTGAACGGCGGCGTGTCGCTTTACGACGACGCGCAAGGGCTGCTCGAGGCGGTGGTGGATTTCCATCTCGTCACCAAGTGGAAGACCGCGGGCGACAGCCTGCTGGGGGCGCTGACGCTGGCGCGTCCCGACAGCCGCGAGATCCTCATCGTCGGCGCCGGCCACGTCGGCCATTCGCTTTACGAGGCCTACAGCGCCGGGTTCCCCGGTGCCCGGTTCTCGGTCTGGAACCGCACCATCGCCAAGGCCGAGGCCATGGCAGAGGAACTCGGGATCGAGGTCGCGGCGGATCTCGAGCAGGCCGTGGCGAAGGCCGACATCGTGACCTGTGCCACCATGTCCACCAGCCCGGTGATCCGCGGTGAGTGGTTGAAGCCGGGCCAGCACCTCGACCTGATCGGCGCCTACCGGCCCGACATGCGCGAGGCCGACGACACCGCGCTGCAGCGGGCGCGGGTCTTCGTCGACAGCTACGACACCACGCTCGGCCATATCGGCGAACTGAAGATCCCGCTCGAGACCGGTGCCATCGCGCGCGAGGACGTGCTGGCGGACTATTACATGCCCGAGACGATGACGCGCGGCAGCGACGACGAGATCACGCTCTTCAAGAACGGCGGCGGTGCGCATCTCGACCTGATGACCAGCCGCTACATCCACGCCTGCTGGACCGGGCGCTGAGCCCACACCTTTCTGACCAGCTGACCTCCCGCATGGCGCGCCGCCCGACCTGAAGGCCGGGCGCGTTTCGCGGCTCAGGCGGTGACGGGCACCGGTGCGCGGCTTTCCTTCACCGGCAGATGGATGATCGCCGACAGCGCGCCCACACCCACGCCGATCCACCACACCAGCGTGTAGTCGCCGTAGGCGTCGTACATCCGCCCGCCGAGCCAGACGCCCAGAAAGCCGCCGAGCTGGTGCGAGAAGAAGACGATGCCGTAGAGCGTCCCCATGTAGCGGAGCCCGTAGAGATGCGCGACGAGCCCCGAGGTCAGCGGCCCCGTGGCGAGCCAGAGCGAGCCCATCACCGCCGAGAACACGATCACCGAAAGCGGCGTAATCGGCAGCATGATGAAGGCCGCCGAGGCGATGGTCCTGCCGGTGTAGATCAGCGCCAGCAGGTACTTGCGCTGCCAGCGCTTGCCCGCCCAGCCTGCGATCAGCGTGCCCCCGATGTTGCACACCCCGATCACCGCGATGGCCCATGCGCCGAGCGCCGAGGTCGTGGTGATGCCGATGGAATGCAGCATCCCGCCGGGCTGGATCGGGCCGCAGAGCTCTTCGACGAAGGCGGGGAAGTGGGCGGTGATGAAGGCCAACTGGTAGCCGCAGGAGAAGAAGCCGATGAAGATCATCGCGAAGGACGGGTCGCTCCCCGCGCGCTTGAGGATCGCGCCCATGCTCTCCTCGAGCTCGGACTTCGGCGCCACGGGCGCACGCATCATCGGCAGCAGCGCGAGGATCGCCAGCACCAGTGCGGCGAAGATCATGAAGACCGTCTGCCACGTGTAGAGGCCCAGCATGTATTCCGCCAGCGGCGCGCCGACCACCTGCCCGGCGCTGCCGGCGGCGGTGGTGATGGCAAGCGACATCGAGCGGTTCTCGTCCGACGAGGCGCGGCCCACCACGGCGAGGATCACCCCGAAGCCGGTGCCCGCAATGCCGAAGCCCACCAGCACCTCGTAGCTCTGCATCGCCAGCGGCGAGTTCGCGCCGGCCGACAGCACCAGCCCGACCGCGTAGACGATCGCGCCGACGATGATCGCCTTGCGGTCGCCGATGCGCTCGGCCACCGCGCCGAAGATCGGCTGCCCGATGCCCCAGAACAGGTTCTGGATGGCGATGGCGAGCGAGAACTCCGCCCGCGGCCAGCCGAACTCCTCGGCGATCGGGATCTGGAACACGCCGAAGCTCGCGCGGACGGCGAAGGACACGAGGATGATGAGGCATCCGACGATCAGAACGGGCGTGAACAGACGCGGCGTGGACTGCATGGGCAAAGCTCCTTTACAAAAACCCATACCCGCCGATCCGCAGGGGTCAATCGCAATAATGTTACCGATACAATCACTTCCGCTGATGGCTCGACGCCCGCGTCCGGCGCCGTCGCGGTGCTTTCGAGAGGCCCCGCAAGCGCTTGAGGGGACCGACCGCGCGGCGTCACGCGGAACGCGCCGCGGACGCGAAGCCCTCTACACATTCCGCGCGGCTCGGGCTATGCGCGTTTCATGACCACGCTCATGGACCTTTACGACGAACGCGTCGCCGAAGGGCGCATCCAGCGCGACCCCGCGCAGGAAGAGGCGCTGCCCGAGTTCGAACGCATCCGCGAGGTGCTCGCCAACGAGCCGCCCGCCAAGCGCACCGGACTGTTCCGCAAGCCCAAGGCGCCGGAGCCGCCCAAGGGGCTCTACCTCTGGGGCGGGGTCGGGCGCGGCAAGTCC
>NZ_JAATOS010000592.1:0-2245 GCF_011806505.1 Salipiger sp. HF18
GCGAGCAGCTCCTTCGGCCCCACGATCACCTGTTTCTTGTCGACGTCGAGCTTCACTACGTAGAGCGGATCCGACAGCCCGCCGATCCCCAGCCCCCGGCGCTGGCCGATGGTGTAGTGGATGACGCCGCGGTGCTCGCCGAGCACACGGCCGTCGACATGCACGATCTCTCCCGGCTCGGCCGCACCCGGCCGCAGCTTCTCGATCACGCTGGCATAGTTGCCGTCGGGCACGAAGCAGATGTCCTGGCTGTCCGGCTTGTCCGCCACGCTCAGCCCGTATTTCGCAGCCAGCGCACGGGTTTCCGCCTTGCTCTTGAGGTGGCCGAGCGGGAAGCGCAGGAACGACAGCTGCTCGGGCGTGGTCGAGAACAGGAAGTAGCTCTGGTCCCGATTGGCATCCGCCGCCGAGTGCAGTTCGGGGCCGCGATCGCCGACCATGCGCTGGATGTAGTGGCCGGTCGCCATGCAGTCGGCGTCGAGGTCCTTGGCGGTCTCCAGCAGGTCCTTGAACTTCACCCGCTCGTTGCAGCGGATGCAGGGCACGGGTGTGGCGCCGCCGAGATAGCTCTCGGCGAATTCGTCGATGACGGCGTCGCGGAAGATGTTCTCGTAATCGAGCACGTAGTGCGGGAAGCCCATCTGCTCGGCCACGCGGCGGGCATCGTGGATGTCGATGCCGGCGCAGCAGGCGCCCTTCTTGGCCAGCGCCGCGCCGTGGTCGTAGAGCTGCAGGGTGACGCCGACGACGTCGTAGCCTTCCTCGGCCAGCATCGCCGCCACCACCGAGGAATCGACTCCGCCGGACATGGCGACCACGACCCGCGTATCGGACGGGGGCTTCGGCAGGCCGAGCGAATTGAGTTTCGGGGCATCGAGGGGCATGACGGACTCCTGGGGAATTGGCCCGGAATATAGGAAAATGCGCTGCACTCTCAAGGGGCGGTTTTAGATGCCGTTAAATTGAGCAGGGTCAAATAGGTCCCAGCCGGAATGACTGGGACGACGACGATGTACCTCAAGAAGATCGATGGCCCCCGTGCGGTGAACATGCCGGACGGCTCCATCATGACCCGTGCCGACCTGCCGCCGGTCGAAACCCGGCGCTGGGTGGCCTCGCGCAAGGCCGCCGTAGTGAAGGCGGTGCGCTTCGGTCTTCTCTCGGAAAAACAGGCGCTTGATCGCTACGGCCTCAGTTCCGAAGAGCTGTCGGAATGGATGCGCGCAGTGGCCTGCCACGGCGAAGAGGCGCTCAAGGCGACGCTGGTGCAGCGCTTTCGCGCGGCCGGTCACGAAAGTTCTGATCAGTAGGTTACAAGTGGCAACCGCAAGTTGAAATTGCTCCATTACCGGCTACAGTAAAGAAGCATTAACCTATTTCCGACAGGGTCGGGTCAATGGGACAGAACAAGCGGAGAACAGCTCAATGCGCATCCTTCTGGTGGAAGACGATCCGACCACGTCGAAGAGCATCGAATTGATGCTGACGCATGCCAATCTCAACGTTTATGCCACCGATCTCGGCGAGGAAGGCATCGACCTGGCCCGGCTCTACGATTACGACCTGATCCTGCTGGACCTCAACCTGCCCGACATCAACGGGCACGAGGTGCTACGCCAGCTCCGGATGTCCCGAATCAACACGCCCATCCTGATTCTCTCCGGGGCCGACGACACCGAGAACAAGATCAAGGGATTCGGCTTCGGCGCCGACGACTACCTCACCAAGCCCTTCCACCGCGACGAGCTGGTGGCGCGCATCCACGCCATCATCCGCCGCTCCAAGGGTCATTCGCAGTCGGTCATCCGCACCGGCAAGATCTCGGTCAACCTCGACGCCAAGACGGTCGAGGTCGGCGGCAAGGCGGTGCATCTGACCGGCAAGGAATACCAGATGCTCGAGCTGCTCTCGCTGCGCAAGGGCACCACCCTGACCAAGGAGATGTTCCTCAACCATCTCTACGGCGGCATGGACGAGCCCGAGCTCAAGATCATCGACGTCTTCATCTGCAAGCTCCGCAAGAAGCTCTCCGAGGCGACCGGCGACGAGAACTACATCGAGACGGTCTGGGGCCGCGGCTACGTGCTGCGCGACCCCGAGCCCGGTCGCGACCAGCAATCGGCGCTCGCTGCCAACGGCTAGGCACCGGGCGCGGACAATGCCGTGTCCCGGTGGCTGGACGGCATCGCCCGCGCGCCCTATCACTTCGGCCAGAAGTGAACAGAGGGCGCGACGATGGCAGATC
>NZ_JAATOS010000593.1:0-2235 GCF_011806505.1 Salipiger sp. HF18
GTGTTCGAGCGGCAGCGCCGCAGCGACGCGCGCCGCCATCTCGGGGTCGGTGACGCCCGCCAGCGCCAGCCACGCGGGGCAGGGGCGCAGGTCGGCCACCGCAAGGCCCGCGCGGCTCGCGACCTCGGTGAGGCCAGCGAGGATCGTCGCCACCGCGCCATCGAAATCCGTGGTCACGTTGGCGGGGCCAAGGCGCGCTTCGTGTCGCTGGCCGTCGCGCTCGAGCGCGACGCGGCAGGAGGTGCCGCCCGCATCGACGCCGAGGATCATCGCGACAGCTCCCGCATGCCGCGGTCGATGCCTTCAAGGGTCATCGGAACCATCCTGTTCTCGAAAATCTGCTGAATCATGCCGATGCTCTGGGTGTATTGCCAGTGCCGCTCGGGCACCGGGTTGATCCAAAGGTGGTCGGGCCACTGGACCCGCGCCCGTTCCAGCCACGCCTGTCCGCTTTCGGCGTTCCAGTGCTCGTTGGCGCCGCCGGGGTAGGCGATCTCGTAGGGCGACATCGAGGCGTAGAAAACGAAGATGCATTTGTAATCCGAGCCGTAGGTAGGGAGCACATCCCACGTCGGGGTCTGCTTGTCCCAGCGGCGGCGGTTGTCGCGCCACACGCCCTCGTAGAGGCAGTTGTGAAAGTAGTAATGCTCGAGATGCTTGAACTCGGAGCGCGCCGCCGAGAACAGTTCCTCGACCACGCGGATGTGCATGTCCATCGAGCCGCCCACGTCGAAGAACAGCAGCAGCTTCACCGCGTTGCGCCGCTCGGGGCGGGTCTTGACGTCGAGATAGCCGTGCTCGGCGGTGGCGCGGATGGTGCCGTCGAGGTCGAGCTCTTCGTGGGCGCCGTCGCGGGCCCACTTGCGCAGCCGCTTGAGCGCCACCTTGATGTTGCGGGTGCCGAGCTCGATGTTGTCGTCGAGGTTGCGGAATTCGCGCTTGTCCCAGACCTTGACCGCGCGGCGGTGGCGGCTTTCCTTCTGGCCGATGCGCACCCCCTCGGGGTTGTAGCCATAGGCCCCGAAGGGCGAGGTCCCGGCGGTGCCGATCCACTTGTTGCCGCCCTGGTGCCGGCCCTGCTGCTCGCGCAGCCGCTCCTGCAGGGTCTCCATCAGCTTGTCGAAGCCGCCCATGGCCTCGATCTCGCGCTTCTCCTCGTCGGTGAGGTGCTTCTCGGCCATCCGGGTGAGCCAGTCCGACGGCAGCTCCACGGCCTCGAGCACCTGCTCGAAGGAGATCTGCTCGAGCCCGCGGAAGGCGGTGGCGAAGGCGCGGTCGAAACGGTCGAGGTGGCGCTCGTCCTTCACCATGGCGCTGCGGGCGAGATAGTAGAAGCCCTCCACGTCATAGGTGGCGAGCCCCGCGCGCATGGCCTCGAGGAAGGTCAGGTATTCGCGCAGGCTGACGGGCACCTGGGCCTGTCGCAGGGTCTCGAAGAAGGGAACGAACATGCACGGTCCTCCGGCCGGTCGCGCCCACCTTACGCGACGCAGCGATGGCTGCAACCGCAGCATCCCTCATCCGCGGGCAAAAACACCGTGTGCCCGGCGTGCTCGCGGGCAGGGGCAGGGGTGGCGTGAATTGCGCCGCTGTGCAAGCCAGAGCCGGTCCCAAGCGACGTAGACCGCAAGCACCAGAACGCCCCCCCAGAAGCGACGGGCTCAGCGGCAGATCGAAGCAGACGCAGAGGACAGGGCCGGTGATCGTTCCGAGCAGCACCGCGAGCCAGAGCCCCGGCGTGTTCCGGATCGCGCCCCGCAGCAGCATGGCGAAGACCCCTGCGGTTCGGGGGACTCGGGGTTCTCGGGCCGGTTCACCTGCGGCATGGGACGCGTCGCACGTCATGGCTTGGGTGCTTGGGTGAGGGCAGGCTCGCACGGATGCGGCGCGGGCGGGAGAGCCCCGGGGGTGGCGGAGCGGAGCGGTCAGAAGATGCCGATGGACTGCGCGAGCCGCTTCCAGTCGCGCATGCGCTCGTCGATGTCGGCGCTGCGGCCGTTGGCGGCCATGTGCACCAGAAGGCTCGTCGCGGCGTTCAGCCCGAGGATCGACTCGAGGAAGAGTCCGGTCTTCGAGGGGGCGTTGATCACCGCGTCGGTCACCTCCTGCGCCCAGTGGCAGTATTCATCCGTCACCACGACCACCGAGCGGCCCTGGTCCCGCGCCAGCCGCGCGATGGTCTCGCATTCCGCGGCATAGGGGATGACGTCGATGATCAGCAGGCAACTGCTGCCC
>NZ_JAATOS010000594.1:0-2234 GCF_011806505.1 Salipiger sp. HF18
CACCACGTCGATCAGCCTCACGCCCTCGCGCTTGAAGAGCTGCACGCCAAGCACATCGCGACCGATGAGGTTGCTGTCCGGCGGGATCACCGCCTCGGTGAAGAACTTCATCCGCGAGCGGTCCGACAGCATCCCCGCCATCGAATGGCGTTCCGGCAGCAGGAAGCGCCCCGCCACGACGAGGTAGAACATGCCCCATGCGACGAGGATGATCGCCAGCGGCGTGACCTCGAAGATCGAGAACGGCTCGAGCCCGGCACTGCGCGCGACGCCGTCGACAAGCAGGTTGGTCGAGGTCCCGATCAGCGTGGTGGTGCCGCCGAGGATGGCGGCATAGCTGAGCGGAATCAGAAGCTTGGAGGGCTGGATGCCGAGCGAATGCGAGATCTGCACGAAGATCGGCAGCATCATCACCACGACCGGCGTGTTGTTCATGAAGGCCGAGGCGATGATCACCACCAGCATGATCAGCGCCATGGCCTGGCGCGGGCGCCGCGCCACCTGAGCCTGGGCGAAATGCGCGAAGGCGTCGAGCGCGCCGGTGCGCACCATTGCCCCCATCACCACGAACATCGCCACGATGGTCCAGGGTGCGGGGTTCGACAGGACGGCCAGCCCCGCGTCATAGGGCAGCACGCCCATGAACAGCAGGAAGGCGACGCCGCCGATCGCCACCACCTCGGTGGGATAACGTTCCCGAACGAACATGATGAACATGGCCACAACCGTGGCAATGGCTACCCACGCCTGGGCCGTCTGGCTCAGTTCGAAGACTTGCATGGCTTACTGCCCATCGCTGCTCAATCCGACGCATTCTTACGCTGCACTGCAGCTAACACAAGCGCGGCCACGACGCCCGCCTGCTCACGTGCTTTTCCGATCACGTCCAACGCCGAATCGCGCCAAATTTCATGCGCATCTTCAGGGAGTTGGAGCGTTCCATTTCCCGAGGCCCCTGGCCCGGAGGCCGCGCGAACACGAGGCGGAAGGCCCGTGTGCGAGACCACGCCGGAGGGGCCTCCCGGCCTCAAGGCCCCGAGGACTCCAGCCTGCCGCCCTGCCGCACCATCTTCACGGTCACCGCCTTGCCGGTGCGGTCGTCGGTCTCGACATAAAGCCCCGACAACGTCGCCTCGCCAAGCGCCGGCTGGAAGCGCGTCTTGCCCATGCCGGTGATGAAGCGCCGCATCGGCTCGACCTTGTCCATGCCGATGACCGAATCGTAATCGCCGCACATGCCGGCGTCGCTGAGATAGCCCGTGCCCTTGGGCAGCACCTGCGCGTCGCCGGTGGGCACGTGGGTGTGGGTCCCCGCCACGAGGCTGGCGCGGCCGTCGCAGAAATGGCCCATCGCCATCTTCTCGGAGGTCGCCTCGCAATGCACGTCGACCATGATGGCCTGCGCCATGCCGCCAAGCTTGTAGCGGTTCAGCACTGCGTCCATGGCCGAGAACGGATCGTCGAAGGGGCGCTTCATGAACACCTGCCCCAGCACCTGCGTCACCAGCACCTTGCGCCCGCGCCGGTCCTCGAAGAGCCCGGCGCCGCGTCCGGGCGCCTGCTTGGCGAAGTTCAGCGGCCGGATCACCCGGGGCTCGGACTCGATGAAGGTCAGCATGTCCTTCTGGTCGAAGGCATGGTCTCCGAGCGTCACCACGTCGGCGCCGGCGCCGAGGATGAGCTTGGCGTGTTCGCCGGTAAGCCCCGCCCCGTTCGAGGCGTTCTCGCCGTTCACCACGACGAAATCGAGCTTCCAGTCCTCGCGCAGGCGGGGCAGGTTTTCGGCGATGGCGGTGCGCCCGGCGCGCCCCATCACGTCCCCAAGAAATAGCAGTCTCATGTCCGAATGCCTAAGCCGCTGCGCGCGAAAAGCAAAGCGTGATTTGCGCGTGATCGCCGGACCGGTACGCCGCGCACGCCCTCCTTCGGGAAACTCCCCCGCCATTGTCCCGCCGCGAGCGCCTAGCGACACGCCAGCGCCGCTCTCATCGCAGCCTCGTCATAGGGAGCGAGTGCGCGCGTCTCGATCCTGCCCGCCACGAGGGTCGAGGCCATGATCCGCTGCCAGTCGCCGTCCGCGGTGATCATCTCGGGCCCCTGCCCGCAATCGCGCAGCCCTCCGGCGATGTGATCCCAGCCGATGCGGTGGTTGGTGAAGCCCGGGCGCGACGCCACTTCCTGCAGCGCGGGGTTGCCCGGGACATAGCGCCAGACCCGGAGCACGCGGGCGAGGT
>NZ_JAATOS010000595.1:0-2217 GCF_011806505.1 Salipiger sp. HF18
CCGAGAGCATGCTGTCGTGCCCCGACAGGAAGCGGACCCGGGGCCGGGCGAGCGCCAGCCGCCGCGCCACGTCCTCGGCCAGCCCGCGCACGGTCTGGAAGCCGGTGACATAGACCTCCTCGGCCTCGGTCAGGTAGCGCTCGGCGGCGCGGAAGGCGGGGGTGCCGATGCGCGCGTAGACGGTGCTCACCGCGCGCAGTTCGGCGTTCATCTGCTCCTGCCAGTCCTCGGGCAGCTCGAACCCGTCGTCGGCGATGCTTGCCCCGGTGACAGAGTAGCGGTGCCGCAGCATCGCCTTGAACTCCTTCATCCCCGCGCAGCCGAAACGGCGCAGCATCCGGCCCACGGTGATCTCGGCCACACCCGCCTTCTGGGCGATGGACTTGCCGGTCTCGAAGGACACCGAGTTCAGGTTGAGGAGAAAATACTGCGCAACCTTCGCCTCCTGCTTGGGTAGGGCGTGCAGGCCCTGCTCGACTTTGCTTACAAATTCATCAATCGGCGCCTCTGCATAGGACGCAAAGCCGTGTGACATGCCGGATCTCCACATGACAGAAAACTAACATTTGACGGAAATGACAGTATCGAACCAGTTTGGTGACTCAAGGCAAAACCGAAAAACCGGATGACAGGGAGCCACTGAAACCATGAAAAAGCTGCATCTCGCCGCAACCACGGCACTGATCCTCGCGCCGCTGGCGGCCTCCGCCGAGACGCTGTCGCTCTACAACTGGGGCGACTACATCAACCCGGCCGTTCTCGAGGCCTTCACCGAGGAGACCGGCATCGAGGTCACCCTCGACAGCTACGGCTCGAACGAGGAGATGCTGGCCAAGATCCAGGCCGGCGCCACCGGCTACGACATCGTCTTCCCGTCGGTGCACATGCACGACATCATGTTCCAGCTCGGCCTTCTGGCAAAGACCGACATCGGCAAGGCGCCTGGTTTCGAGAACATCGACCCGCAGTTCGTGCGCGCCAAGACCGATCCCGACGCCGAGTACTGCCTGCCCTACGCGTGGGGCAACGTGGGCATCGTCTACAACAAGGCGCTGGCCGGCGACATCAAGAGCTGGGCCGACTTCTTCGCGCTGGGCGCCGAGGGCAAGAAGATCACGCTGCTGGACGACCTGCGCGAGACCATCGGCATCGGCCTCATCGTGAACGGCAACTCGGTCAACTCCACCGATCCCGACGAGGTCGAAGCGGCGGCGGATTACATCATCGACCACATCGCGGGCGTCACCGCCTTCACCTACGATTCCGTGCCGCAGGTGATCTCGGGAGACGTGGCGGCGGCGCATTGGTACGTGGGCGCCAACCTCTATGTGTCCGAGAACCCGGACACCATCGGCTACATCATTCCCGAGGAAGGGGCGACGATGTACCAGGAGGACATCTGCGTGCTCGAGTCCGCGCCCAACAAGGAGGCCGCGCAGAAGTTCCTCGAGTTCTACCTCAAGCCCGAGATCGCCGCGATGAACGTCGAGCAGCAGATGAACGGTACCCCGAACAAGCCCGCGCAGGCGCTGATCCCCGAGGCGATCGCCGCCAACGAGACCATCTACCCGTCGCAGGATGTGATGGACAAGCTGCAGATCTTCGAGGACCTCGGCCGCGACCTGCAACTCTACAATTCGGAATGGACGCGCATCAAGACCGCGCAATGACGCCATTCGACACCCATCCGGCGGGGGTCTTCCCCGCCGGCCTGCAGGACCGCAAGATCATGCCATCACCCCTTGAAATCATCGGCGCCCGCAAGGCCTTCCGCACCCCCGAGGGCGGCACCATGACCGCGCTCGACGGGATCTCGCTGCGGCTGGCCAGCGCCGAGTTCGTCACCCTCCTTGGCCCCTCGGGCTGCGGCAAGACCACGCTTCTGCGCACCATCAGCGGCTTCGAGACGCTGGACGCGGGCGACGTGCTGATCGACGGCACGGCGGTCACCCAGATGCCCGCCCATCGCAGGCCGGTGAACACGGTGTTCCAGCGCTATGCGCTCTTCGGGCACATGAGCGTGGCGCGCAACGTCGGCTATGCGCTCGAGATCGCCGGGCGCGACAAGCGCGAGATCCGGATGCGGGTTGGCGAGATGCTCGAGCTCGTGGGGCTGGCGGGCATGGAGAAACGGTCGATCGCGCAGCTCTCCGGTGGCCAGCAGCAGCGCGTGGCGCTGGCCCGGGCGCTGGCGGGCAAGCCGAAGCTGCTGCTCCT
>NZ_JAATOS010000596.1:0-2217 GCF_011806505.1 Salipiger sp. HF18
GGCGATCGACTCGACGTTGTTCACCGTGGTCGGGCAGCCGTAGAGACCGGAGCCGGCCGGGAATGGCGGCTTCATCCGCGGCATGCCCTTCTTGCCCTCAAGGCTCTCGATCAGCGCGGTTTCCTCGCCGCAGATGTAGGCGCCGGCACCGTGGTGCAGGTAGAGGTCGAAATCCCAGCCGGTGCCACAGGCGTTACGGCCGATCATGCCCTTGTCATAGGCCTCGTCGATGGCCGCCTGCAGGGCTTCCTTCTCGCGGATGTATTCGCCGCGGATGTAGATGTAGGCCGCATGTGCCCCAATCGCGAAGGAGGCGATCAGCGCGCCCTCGATCAGCGTGTGCGGATCGTGGCGCATGATCTCGCGATCCTTGCAGGTCGCGGGCTCGGATTCGTCGGCGTTGATGACCAGGTAGGACGGCCGGCCGTCGCTCTCCTTGGGCATGAAGGACCACTTGAGCCCGGTCGGGAACCCTGCCCCGCCGCGTCCGCGCAGCCCCGAGGCCTTCATCTCGTCGATGATCCAGTCGCGGCCCTTGCCGATGATGTCGGCGGTTCCGTCCCAGTGGCCACGCTTCTTCGCGCCCTCCAGCGTGCGGTCATGCATGCCGTAGAGATTGGTGAAAATGCGGTCCTCGTCCTTCAGCATCGCATCACTCCTCGTTCGAGCGGTCCTTCCGGCGCGCACGCCAGAGCCCGTAGATCATCCATATCGCCGTCCCGAACCCGGCGATCGCCGCCAGGTCGAAGAAGGCTCTCGTGCGCTGGCTCCAGTCCAGCGCGACACCCGCGGCCGTTGCGGCCATCCAGGCAAGCCCGGTTCCGGCAATCACCAGCGCGATGATGCGCCCTTGCCGGCTGTGGCTGTCCCGGTCGTTCATTCCCCGGCCCCGGTCCCTTTCGCGGCCCCCGACGGTCGCAACCCGCAGCGCCGGAAGAGCGGTCTGTCACCGTCCCCGGTCGCGCGGGCCCCTGCCCGTCTGCCAGTTTCATCCTGCACCGTGTCCCTGCGGGACCCCAGCGCCCTTGTCGTGCCGTCGCGCGGTCTCAGTAGACCTCGCCCTCGTCCACCCGCGTCGAGAATGCGGTCTCGCCCCCGGCGGCGAGGATCTTTGCCTGCCCGATCCAGTCATCGCGCGAGACGCGGCCGCGGAACCCGTTGAGGTTGCCGTCCATCCACGCCACTTCGGCGGCAGTCCAACCGGCGATCTGGTCGAAGTGGTAGATCCCGAGCTCGTGCAACTGCTCCTCGAGCTTGGGGCCCACCCCCTTGATTTCCTTCAGGTTGTCCGCCCCGCCATCGCGCGGAGCCGACAGTGCCTCGGGCCGGGTGCCCGCGTCCTCTGCGACCGCCTCGGCCGTCTCGCCCGCGTAGCGCCACGCGCCCTTGCGGCCCGCCAGTTCCGCCTCGCCTGCGAGTGCCTTGCTGGGCTTCACCAGCGGCTCGGCGGTCTTCTCGGCGGCGGGCGACGGTTGCGGCGCCGCTGCAGGTGTCGGCGTTGCGGTCGGCGCCGGGGCGGCGCTGGCCTCGGCCGGAGACGCGACGGGCTTCGGGGCGGGCACCGGCTTGGGCGTAACCGGGGTCAGCTTCGGCACAGGCGCGCAACTCACCCAGATGAAGAGCTGCGACAGGAGCACCATCGCGAGGACACCGAGGACGAGCGCCGCGACGAAGCCGCGATCCGCGCCAAGTGCGAACAGCGCCACGAACAGACCGACCACCGCGGCGGCGATCCAGCATTTGCGTCGGCAGGTCCCTTCCATCGTCGTGTCCGTCATTCCCCGTTCTCCTCCTCACCCGAGCCTTGCGGCCCCCTTATTCGTCCGCGTCGTCACCTTTCCCGGAGCGCTGCGAGAACTCGGTCTCGCCCCCCGCTGCCAGCGTCTTTGCCTGTGCGACCCATTCGTCGCGGGTCACCCGGCCGCGGAAGCCCTGCAGGTTCTCGTCGACCCAGGCGACCTCGTCCGGCGTCCAGTTGGCGATCTGGTCGTAGTGATAGAAGCCGAGGCTGTTGCACAGCTCTTCCAGCTTCGGCCCCACGCCCTTGATCTTCTTGAGGTCGTCCGCCCCACCCTCGCGCGGCGCGTCGAGCGCCTCGGGGCGGGTGCCGGCGGTCTCGGCGGGCTGCTCGGGGACCCCCGCGACCCGCCGCCTGGGCTCCGCCCCGGGGGCCCCCCGCGCCCCCCGCTTTGCGCTGGCCGGGGCGCCCGCGCCGGC
>NZ_JAATOS010000597.1:0-2203 GCF_011806505.1 Salipiger sp. HF18
GATGCGGAACCCGCTGTTCGAGGTCGAGCTGTCGGGGTCGTTGCGGGTGCGGGAATGCACGTGGTAGCGGTCGCAATAGCTGACGTGGCAAAGGAACGACCCGCCGCGCTGTACCTTCGCGGTGCCACTCTCGGGGCCTCGCGGATCGCGCGGCACGCCCTTCGGCGCACCCCGAGGTCCGAACCAGTCCTGCACCCATTCCCAGACGTTGCCGGTCATGTTGTAGAGCCCGTAACCGTTCGGCGCGTAGGAGCCCACCGGCGCGGTGCCGACGTAGCCGTCCTCGGCGCTGTTCTCGTCGGGGAAGCGGCCCTGCCAGGTGTTCATCGCGAACTCCCCTCCGGGGACCAGCGTGTTGCCCCACGGGAATTTCAGGTGGGCCAGCCCGCCGCGCCCGGCCCGTTCCCACTCGGCCTCGCGGGGAAGCCGCACGCCCGCCCAGCGGCAATAGGCCAGCGCATCATACCATGCGACATGGGTGACCGGGTGGTCGCCACGATCCGCCACGTCGGTCCCCGGCCCCTCGGGCTGGGCCCAGAAGGCGCCGTCGACCCGGCGCCACCAGCGCAGGCCCGGAGGCGAGACCGGCCAGTCGGCGGGGGTCTGGAGCAGCAGGTGGAAGACGTAGCTCCAGCCCTCGCGCTCGGCGACGCTGCGGTAGCCGGTCGCCTCCACGAAGCGGGCGAAATCGGCGTTGGTGACCGTGTAGGGCGAGATCCGGAACGGCGAGACGAAGACCTTGCGGCGCGGGCTGTCGAGGTCCTCGGCAAATGTCGACTTGCGCGCGCCCATGTCGAAGAACCCGCCCGGCCCCTCGCGCGGCCCCCCCGTTCTCCCCTCCTCCCCCCCCCGGGGGCCGGCCTTCCCCGCCTCTGCCCCCGCCATGTGGTCGAGATCCGAGGGCGCGCGGCCACCGCCACCGCAGCAGCGCGGGGTCTCGGCGCAGAGAGCGTCGGTCGCAGGGGTATCGGACTGGGTCATGGCTCCTCCGGGACGGGGACGGGCCGCGCAGGCCCGCCGGGGTGCAGCGCCCGCCACGGGACCATGGCCCGGGCGGCGTGCGGATCTCTGCCCGAACCGCGTCGGGCGGTCCAGCGCTACCATGCCTGCGCCGCAGTTGCGACCGCGACGCAAGCGCGCGCTGGCCACACCTCTTGGCGGCGGTGCTATGCCATTCCAGCGCGCCGATGGTGTCGCGGCGCTGCATCTCGAGCTCTTCGCTGTAGCGGCGCTGCGTGTGCGACACGCTCAGCAGCCCGCCACCGGGATCGCCACCCGCGGCAGACCGCGAGGCTGCTCGGCCGCGCTCAGCCCCGAGCGGAACGGGATGTCGTAGAGCAGGCGGTAGCTGCGGCGGCTCGGCTTCGTCTCGCCGCAGGCAAAGATCGCCTTGTTCCAGTTGCCCATGAAGAACGGCAGGCGCGAGGTGGCCCGGTCCTTGTTTTCGACCACGTGGCGCTCGTGGAAGCCGGAGGATTTCTCGAAAGGCGAGGTGTGCATCTTGCCGACGTTCACGCAGCGACAGCCCTAGCTCGCCAGCCGCCCGACCCGGCTTTGCGGCCATTTCTCGTCGTTGCGGAAGACGCCGTTGGTGTGCAGGTAGAGCCCGGTTAAGAGGCTCGCCCGCGACGGCGCGCAGGACGGCGACGTCACCCGCTACGACATCGCCGGCGCCCGCTTCCACGCCATCATCGGCGAGGCCAGCGGCAACCAGCTTCTGCAGGCACTGATGCGCCAGCTCTGGGATTACCGCTATGGCGAGATGTGGTCACTCTGGTACAACCAGACCCTCTCGATCACCAACCGGCGCAATACCGTGCTCGACCAGCGCCGCATCCGTGCGGCGCTCCAGCGCGGCATGCCCGACATCGCCCGGACCGCCATGCAGGCCCACATGGACCAGGTGAACGAGCGCTTCTTCGCGCTTGTCATGGAATAAACACCGGGAGACCCCACGGACGACCAGCGTCCCGACATCGTTCTCATCGTCACCGACCAGCAGCGCTACGACACCATCCGCGCGCTCGGCGCGTCGCAGATGGACACGCCCAACATCGACCGGCTGGTCGAACACGGCGTGAGCTTCGAGCAGTGCCACGTCACCGCACCCTCCTGCGTGCCGTCGCGCGCCAGCCCGTTCTCGGGCTGCTACCCGCACCCCAACGGCGTGCTGGCCAACGGCACCGAATGGAGCCGCACCTGG
>NZ_JAATOS010000598.1:0-2198 GCF_011806505.1 Salipiger sp. HF18
TGGCTTCATAGCCCGTCCGCGAGCCGTCGAAGCCGTTCTCGCGCATGCTCTCGACCAGTCCGAGCAGGTCCTCGCGCAGGAAGGCGAAGATCTCGGCCTCGCTGCGGAGCGCGCGGGTCTTGTAATAGGCGGCGCCGGTGTCGCGGAGCTGGGTGCGCATCTGGTGGAACCAGAGGCTGTCCTGCAGCGCGTCGGCGTGGTCGAGCGCATCGGCGATGCGCCGGTAACGCTGGGTCTCGCGCACGAGCATCGCGGCACTGAAGTGGCGGGCGGGAATCGCGAAGGGTTCCGCGTGCTTGATCGGGGCCCTCAGCGGGCCAAGCAGCGCGCCCGGGACAAATCTCTCGAGTCGGTTGAGCCGCTCTCTCCCGACGGGCCACTTGGAGCCCAGTTGCAGGCGAACCTGAGTCGGGTCGATCCAGATGACCGAGCGGTATCGTGGATCCTTCAGGAATTGCCGTTGCTTGAGGCCTCTCATCGCTGGCTCTCCCCCTGACGCGGTGTGGCGCGGTTTTCGCGCCTGTGAATTGTGGGATGGATAGGTATTCTCCTCTAGATGGTGTCATCTTACTTTCTCTGGCTGCTGTCATCAAACTGTTACGCGGGTGTCACAAAAGCATTGCGCGTCGGGCCTAGGGCTGCGGCGAGGCTCCGGAAGGGGAAGGAGCCAGAAACCAGTGACAGGAGCATTCCTATGCAATCCGTGAAACTCGCCGCATCGGCACTGGCCATTGCCGCCGTCTCGGCCTCCGCCGCAGCTGCCCGCGACAACGTCCAGATCGCCGGCTCGTCGACCGTTCTGCCCTATGCGTCGATCGTCGCCGAGGCCTTCGGCGAGAACTTCGACTTCCCGACCCCGGTGGTCGAATCCGGCGGTTCGTCGGCTGGCCTGAAGCGCTTCTGCGAAGGTGTCGGTGAGAACACCATCGACATCGCGAACGCATCGCGCGCCATCCGCGAAAAGGAAATCGCAGCCTGTGCAGACGCCGGCGTGACCGACATCATCCAGGTCCGCATCGGCTATGACGGCATCGTCTTCGCGTCGCAGAAGACCGGCCCCGAGTTCACCGCGTTCGAGCCGGCCGACCTTTATAACGCGCTCGCCGAGCAGGTGCTCGTCGACGGCGAAATGAAGCCGAATCCCTACAACACCTGGGCCGAGTTCAACTCCGAGCTTCCGGACGTCGAAATCGCCGCCTTCATCCCGGGCACCAAGCACGGCACCCGCGAAGTCTTTGAAGAGAAGGTCCTGCTGCAGGGCTGTGAAGACACCGGCGCGATGCAGGCCATGATCGACGGCGGGATGTCGGAAGACGACGCCGAGGGCGCCTGCATGGCGGTCCGCACCGACGGCAAGTCGGTCGACATCGACGCCGACTCCACCGAGACCCTGGCCCGCATCGACTCGAACGCCAACGGCGTCGGCGTCTTCGGCCTCGCGTTCTACGAGAACAACACCGACAAGCTGAAAGTGGCGACCATGTCGGGCGTCCAGCCGACCACCGAGACGATCGCCGAAGGCGAGTACCCGGTGTCGCGTCCGCTGTTCTTCTACATCAAGAAGGCCCACATCGGCGTGATCCCCGGCCTGAAGGAATTCGCCGAATTCTTCGTCTCCGACGAGATCGCAGGCCCGTCCGGCCCGCTCGCCAACTACGGCCTCGTGTCCGACCCCGAGCTGGCCGCCACCCAGGCGCAGGTGTCGGAAGAAGAGACCATGGGCTCGAACATGTAATCGGGATTTCTCCGATTGCCGAGGGGCGGCGTTCCGCGCCGCCCCAACGCTGCTTTTAGGACATTTTCCGAAACGACCTGGGGGGCGTCATGCCTGTTGTCTGGCTCATCCTGATCGTGCTCGTGCTGGCCGTGCTTGGCTTCATCGCCGGCCGCATGCGCGTGACCACCGCCGGCGGGGCGCGCCCGCACTCTCTGCCGAACTATTACGGCTGGAACGTCGCCATGAAGGTGATGGTGCCGGCCTTCCTCGCCCTCGTGATCTGGCGTCTCGTTCAGCCCTCCGTGGTGGACGGCAAGGTCTCCGGCAGGATCGACGAGGCCGCCATGCCCGAGGGCTCGACCCTCGGGCTGGTGATGTCGGACGTGCGCCGCGTGGCCGACGGGCTCGACCTTGCCGTCAGCCGCGGCCTGATGACCGCCGACTCCGCAAGCTCGATCCGGACCGAGTCCACCGACGTGCG
>NZ_JAATOS010000599.1:0-2197 GCF_011806505.1 Salipiger sp. HF18
ATCACCCCCGAGGCCGCTCTGGAAGGGAGTGACCAGGCCGGGCTGAGCCGGGCCGTCTGATCTGAACTGGGGAATTCCGGCGTCGCAGCGGGCGGCGCCGGGAGGCCTCCGGAAAGGATCTCTCCGGGGAAACGCAAAAGCGCTCGTCCGGCGTCAGTCCTGCTTGGGCTTGTCGTCGTACTGGCCCGCGAGGATGCGCGCGGCGTTGCCCTCGGGGTCGTCGTACTGTCTGGTGCGCACGGTGATGACGAAGAACAGTAGCCCCATCCCGCCGAGAAACAGCGAGATCGGGATCAGGTAGAGCAGGATGTTCATGGGGTGAGCCTCCGGGAAGCGCGCCGCGGGCTCATTTCAGCCGCAGCGCGTTGAGCGACACCGTAATCGACGAGGCCGACATCGCCAATGCGGCAATCAGCGGCGAACACAGCCCCGCGATCGCCAGCGGCACCGCGATGAGGTTGTACCACGAGGCGATGGCAAAGTTCTCGCGGATGCGCCTGGTCGCGCGCCGGGCGGTACCGAGCGCGCCGGGCAGGGGGGCGAGCGAGCGGCCGAGCAGCACGATGTCCGAGGCCACCCGCGCCGCGTCCAGCGCCGAGGCGGGCGAGATCGACACATGCGCGGCGGCCAGCGCCGCGGTGTCGTTGAGCCCGTCGCCCACCATCAGCACCTTGTGACCCTCGTCCGACAGCGCCCGCACCCGGGCCGCCTTGTCCTGCGGCAGCGCCTCGCCGATCCACTGCGGGATGCCCAGCCGGGCGGCCAGCGTCTCGACCGCGCGGGGGGTGTCGCCGGACATCAGGATCACGCGCTTGCCGCTCTCGAGCAGGTCACGCACCGCCTCTTCGGCCCCGTCGCGCAGGGTGTCGGCGAGGGTGAAGACCTGCGCCGGGCCTTCGCCGACGCGGAGCCAGGTCGAGGTGACGTCGCTCTGGCCGCCCCCGACCCAGGCCGAGCGCCCGAGCCGCACGGTCTGCCCGCGCCAGAGCGCCTCGGTGCCGTGGCCCGGCAGCTCGGTGATCCCGGTCAGCTCGGCGGGCGGGATGCCCATGCCGCGCAGCTCTGCGGTCAGCGACTGCGACAGCGGGTGGGCCGAGCCCTCGGCCAGTGCCAGCGCGATCTCGAGGTCGTTGCGGGTGAAATCGCCGGTGTTGGTCACCTCGGGCGTGCCCGAGGTCAGCGTGCCGGTCTTGTCGAAGACCACTGTGTCGACCTCGGCCAGCCGTTCGAGCGCGGTGCCGTCCTTGATCAGCAGCCCTTTGCGGAACAGTCTGCCCGAGGCGGCGGTGGTGACCGCGGGCACGGCGAGCCCCAGCGCGCAGGGGCAGGTGATGATGAGCACCGCCGCCGCGATGTTGAGCGCGACGCGGAAGTCGAAGGTCCAGAGATACCAGCCGGCGAAGGCGAGCGCGGAGAGGATGTGCACACCCGGCGCGTAGAGCCTGGCGGCCTTGTCGGCGAGCGGCGTGTAGTTGGCGCGGCCCGCTTCGGCCACAGCGACCAGATCCGCCATACGGTGCAGCGAGGTCTCGCGCCCGACCGCGGTGGCGCGGATTATCAAGGGGCCGGTCAGGTTGACCTCGCCCGCGCTCACGCTTGTGCCGGGGGCAGCATAGACCGGGCGGGTCTCGCCGGTCAGCAGCGAGCGGTCGAGCTCGGACTGGCCCTCGGTGATCTCGCCATCGACCGGCATCCGCCCGCCGGGGCGCACCCGCAGCAGGTCGCCCACAGCAAGCTCGGAGACCGCGACCTGTTCCTCGCCCTCCGCGGTCAGGCGCCACGCCCTCGGTACCTCGAGCGCCGCCAGCTCCTCGGCGGCGGAGCGGGCGATGGAGCGGGTGCGGTGGTCGAGATAGCGGCCGGTGAGCAGGAAGAATGTCAGCGCGATGGCGGCGTCGAAATAGGCGTGCTCGCCCGAGAGCGAGGTCTCCCAGAGCGAGGTCACCACGGCCAGCAGGATCGCCAGCGAGATCGGCACGTCCATGTTGAGTCGCCCGGCCCGCAGCGCCGTCCACGCGTTGCGGAAGAAGATCTGGCCGGAGAAGGCAATGGTCGGCAGGGTGATCGCGGCCGAGATCCAGTGGAACATGTCGCGGGTCGGGCCCTCGGCCCCGGACCATACCGAGATCGACAGCAGCATGACGTTCATCATCGCGAAGCCCGCCACCGCGAGCCGCATCAGCAGGTCGCGCCCGGC
>NZ_JAATOS010000600.1:0-2196 GCF_011806505.1 Salipiger sp. HF18
AGGTGATCTTCTGGCTCGCCGACGAGGGCCGTATGGGCCGCAAGGCCGCCGCGGGCTTCTACGACTACGACGAGAAGGGCAAGCGTCAGGGCCTCTGGGAGGGTCTCGCCGCGAAATACCCGGTCGCAGACGAGCAGCCCTCGCTGACCGAGGTGCAGCACCGTCTGCTCTTCGTGCAGGCGCTGGAAGCGGTGCGCGCGCTCGAGGAAGGCGTGCTCGAGGACATCCGCGAGGGCGACGTGGGCGCCATCCTCGGCTGGGGCTTCGCGCCCTGGTCCGGCGGTCCGTTCTCGTGGCTCGACATCCTCGGCGCCCCCTACGCGGCCGAGCGCTGCGACGCGCTGGCCGAAGCTCACGGCCCCCGCTTCGCCTGCCCGGAGCTGCTGCGCGAGATGGCCGAGGACGGCGAGGCCTTCTACGACCGCTTCGCCCCACAGGCAGCCGCCGCCTGACACCGCAGCGGGGGGCGTCACCGCCCCCCCGCCCGACACCTCTCCAACACCCCGGCGCCATCGCGCGCCGCCATAATGCTCCGGTTACTTTTGGCCGCTAGCCTGAGTCGCGTGACCGAGTTCGCACTGCCCGCTCGCACCGACCGGGAAGGTCCGACCAGGCAGCCCTGACCACCCCCGACCACGGCCCCCGCCGGCCCGTCGGGTCCCCGCCAGAGGCACGCGAACGCCGCCGGACGGTGGCCACGCCAGATCACGCAGCCTGCAGCGCGTGATCACAAAATCGCGCTGGCGCTCGCCCGACGCGGCCCACCCACCCATCTCTATGGGAACGCACCCGCGTTTCTACCCTCGCAACCGCTGCCCGGAGCACAGCCGGAAGACACCAAGATGACCCGCCACATCCTGTCCCATTCGCCCGCTGAACACATGGCCGACGGTGTCGTGCTCGTCCTGGGGCTTTGTTTCGCGGTCGGTGCTGTGTCGGCGCTCTTCGTCTGGGCCGCGCTCGCCGCACCTTCGGGCGCGCTCTGGCCGCTGGTGCCCTACGCGGTGGGCCTGATCGCGAGCTTCTCCTTCTCCGCCGCCTACAACCTCACCCTCCACGCCCCCACCCGTGCTGTGCTCCGGCGCTTCGACCATGCGGCGATCTACCTGCTGATCTCGGGCACCTACACACCGATGGCGCTGCTCGGCATCGGCGGCAGCGCCGGACTGGCGCTCACTGCCGCCTCGTGGACGATCTCGCTCATCGGGATCAGCCTCAAGCTGCGCTCGATTCACCGCTGGGCGCGGCTGGGCTTCGCGCTCTACCTCGCGCAGGGCTGGCTCGGCGGCCTCGCCGCCTGGCCCTTCCTCACCAGGCTGCCGGCGGACTCGCTGGTGCTTCTGGTGGCGGGCGGCATAGCCTACACGGTGGGCACGATCTTCCACCACTCCAACCGCATCCCCTACGCCCGCGCCATCTGGCACACTCATGTGCTTGCCGCCGCCGCCAGCCACTACGCCGCAATCATCCTCGTGATCCGCTGACCCGACGGGGCCACGCCCCGCCCTTCATCTTGCAAGATAAACTCCGGGGGAGTCGCGCGAAGCGCGACGGGGGCAGAGCCCCCTCCCACACCAGCCACCCACCGATCAAAAACGAAAAAGGGGGCCGAAGCCCCCTTCCCCGCCCGACGCCAGAGGCCGTCAGAAGAACGCCTGCAGCCCGGTCTGCGCCCGGCCGAGGATCAGCGCGTGCACATCATGGGTGCCCTCGTAGGTGTTCACCGTCTCGAGGTTCGCCGCGTGGCGCATCACGCCATATTCGATCTGGATGCCGTTGCCGCCATGCATGTCACGGGCCATGCGCGCGATGTCGAGCGCCTTGCCGCAGTTGTTGCGCTTGATGAGCGAGATCATCTCGGGCGCCGCCTTGGCGCTGTCCATGAGCCGGCCCACGCGCAGCGCGGCCTGAAGCCCCAGCGCGATCTCGGTCTGCATGTCGGCGAGCTTCTTCTGGTAGAGCTGCGTGCCGGCCAGCGGCTTGTCGAACTGCTTGCGGTCGAGCCCGTACTGGCGCGCCTGCATCCAGCAGAACTCGGCCGCGCCCATCACGCCCCATGCGATGCCGAAGCGCGCGCGGTTGAGGCAGCCGAACGGCCCCTTGAGCCCCTCGACGTTGGGCAGCAGCGCCTCCTCGCCGACCTCGACGTCATCCAGGACGATCTCGCCGGTGATCGAGGCACGAAGCGACAGCTTG
>NZ_JAATOS010000601.1:0-2193 GCF_011806505.1 Salipiger sp. HF18
CGGGCCACCACCTTCTTGGTGCCGGCCTTCTCGAAGGCGATCTCGAGCTTGTCGCCCTCGATGCCGATGATCTCGCCGTAGCCGAACTTCTGGTGGAACACCCGCTGGCCCATCTCGAAGGCCGAGACCGCCTGCAGGTCGATGATGGTGTTGCGACTCTCGCGCGGCTGGCTCACCGGGCGCTGGGTCGAACGCTCCTGCAGGCGCTTCCAGCCCGGAGAGTTGTAGACATTGGCCTCGGCGGCGCGGGTCTCGAGCCCCGAGCCGGTGCCATAGGCCGCCGCGGCACCGTAGCCGCCGCCGTAGAGACCCGGCGGCGTCAGCACCTCGACATGTTCCTCGGGCAGTTCGTCGATGAAGCGCGAGGGCAGCGCCGACTGCCACTGACCGAACACCCGCCGGTTGCCGGCAAAGGAAATTGTGCAAAGCTCTTCGGCCCGGGTGATCCCCACGTAGGCGAGGCGCCGCTCTTCCTCGAGCCCCTTCACCCCGCTCTCGTCCATGCTGCGCTGCGAGGGGAACAGGCCGTCCTCCCAGCCGGGCAGGAACACGGCGGGAAACTCGAGCCCCTTGGCCGCGTGCAGGGTCATGATCGAGACCTTGGCGCCGGCCTCCTCGCTCTCGTTGTCCATGATCAGCGCGACGTGCTCGAGAAAACCCTGCAGGTTCTCGAACTGCTCGAGCGCCTTCACGAGTTCCTTGAGGTTCTCGAGCCGCCCCGGTGCCTCTGGCGTCTTGTCGGCCTGCCACATGGCGGTGTAGCCGCTTTCGTCGAGGATCATCTCGGCAAGCTCCATGTGGGTCACCCGCGGACGGCCGCGCCGGGTGCCGCCGACCACGAAGGCGGGCTCGTCGTCGATCACGTCGGTCGGATCGTCGCCGTCGATCTCGCCCGGGCGAAGCACCGGCCCGAGCATGGTCTCGCGCCAGCGCGCGAGGTTCTCGCACAGCAGCCGCAGCTGGCCCCCGCCCTTGCCCTTGATGCGCTCTTCCTCGACCGCGATGCGGGCGCCCTCGATGAGGCTCACGCCGAATTCGCGGGCGGTGTGCTGGATCACCTGCTGGGCCTTGTCGCCGAGCCCGCGCTTGGGGGTATTGACGATGCGCTCGAAGGCAAGGTCGTCGTCGGGCGAGACCACCAGCCGGAAATAGGCCATGGCATCGCGGATCTCGAGCCGCTCGTAGAAGCGCGGCCCGCCGATCACCCGGTAGGGCAGACCGATGGTCAGGAAGCGGTCCTCGAAGGCGCGCATCTGGTGCGAGGCCCGGACGAGAATCGCCATGTCGTCGAGCGAATGCGGCCGGATGCAGCGCGTGCCCTTCTGCAGCGCCTCGATCTCCTCGCCGATCCAGCGCGCCTCTTCCTCGCCGTCCCAGTGGCCGATGAGACGGACCTTCTCGCCGCCATCGGCCGCGGTCCAGAGCTCCTTGCCGAGACGGCCCTCGTTGCCGCGGATCACGCCGGAGGCGGCGGCAAGGATATGCGCGGTCGAGCGGTAGTTCTGTTCCAGCCGCACCACGTGGGCGCCGGGGAAGTCCTTTTCGAAGCGCAGGATGTTGCCGACCTCGGCGCCGCGCCAGCCGTAGATCGACTGGTCGTCATCGCCGACGCAGCAGATGTTCTTGTGCGCCCCCGCCAGCAGCCGCAGCCACAGGTACTGGGCGACGTTGGTGTCCTGGTACTCGTCCACGAGGATGTAGCGGAACCAGCGCTGGTACTGTTCGAGCACGTCCTGGTGGGTCTGGAAGATCGTCACCATGTGCAGCAGCAGGTCGCCGAAGTCGCAGGCGTTCAGCTCGCGCAGGCGGGTCTGGTATTGCTCGTAGAGTTCGGTGCCGCGGTTGTTGAACGCCGAGGCCTCGGAGGCAGGCACCTTGGTCGGAACCCAGGCCCGGTTCTTCCAGTGGTCGATCAGCCCCGAGAGCTGGCGGGCGGGCCAGCGCTTCTCGTCGATGTTGTTGGCGGCGATGAGCTGTTTCAGCAGCCGGATCTGGTCGTCGGTGTCGAGGATGGTGAAGTTCGACTTCAGCCCCACCAGCTCGGCATGGCGGCGCAGCAGCTTGACGCAGATCGAGTGGAAGGTGCCGAGCCACGGCATGCCTTCGATCTGCTGGCCGAGCAGGCGGCCCACCCGCTCCTTCATCTCGCGCGCGGCCTTGTTGGTGAAGGTCACCGACAGGATCTCGTTCGGG
>NZ_JAATOS010000060.1:0-15878 GCF_011806505.1 Salipiger sp. HF18
TCAGCTTCCTGCTGCGCGACGTCTCGACGATCTCGGACTACCACCTCGCCAACTCCTACAAGGGCGGCGGCGGCACCAACGTGGTGAACGTGATCCTCGTGGACTTCCGGGGCTACGACACCTACGGCGAGATCATCGTGCTCGGCATCGCGGGGCTGACGCTCTACGCGCTGATGGAGGCGCTGCTGAACGGGCCCGCCTCGCGCACCCTGCGCAACTGGACCTTCCCGCCCGACCGCTCGCAGGACCGGCACCCGGTGATGATGGTGGTCGCGACGCGCGTGATGATGCCCATCGCGGTGCTGGTAGGGGTCTACATCTTCCTGCGCGGCCACAACCTTCCGGGCGGCGGCTTCGTGGCGGGGCTGGTGATGTCGATCGCACTGCTGATGCAGTACATGGCCTCGGGCTTCGGCTGGACGCAGGAGCGCAAGCGGTTCGAATACCACTCGATGATCGGCTGGGGCGTGGTCGTGGCGGGGCTCACGGGGGCGGGTGCATGGCTCGCCGGGGCGCCGTTCCTCACCAGCGCCTTCGGCTACTTCACCATTCCGCCGTTCGAGGAATTCGAACTCGCAACCGCGATGCTCTTCGACCTCGGGGTCTTCCTGACGGTGCTCGGAGCGGTGATGCTGATGCTCTACTCGCTGTCCCGGCTGGCGCGCTACGCCGGCGAGACGGTGAACCTGGAGCCCATGGACTACGACCCGTCGCGCCGCTTCGAGGCGGCCGCCGAGGTCAATGACAAGAAGGACGGGCACTGACATGGAACTGGTCGTGGCAACCTCGATCGGCGGGCTGACCGCCGCCGGGATATACCTGATCCTGCGCCTGCGTGCCTTCCCGGTGATCCTGGGGGTGACGCTGCTCTCCTACGCGACGAACGTCTTCGTCTTCGCCTCCGGGCGGCTGGCCGTGGGCCTGCCGCCGGTGCTGACCGATGACGCGACCGCCTACACCGACCCGCTGCCACAGGCGCTGGTGCTGACCGCCATCGTGATCTCGTTCGGGATGACGGCCGTTCTGGTGCTGATCGCGCTGGGCGCCTTCCTCGAGAACGGCAACGACCGCGTCAACGTCGAGGACGAGCGGGCCGGGGAGGGCGACGCGTGAACCACTGGATCATCGCTCCCGTCGTGCTGCCGGCCCTGCTGGCGCCGCTCATCGCCTATGTGATGCGCTACGACATCACGCTGCAGCGGGTGGCCTCGATCACCGGCGCGGTGCTGCTCTGCGCCATCGCCTTCGGGCTCTTCATGCTCTCCGCCGACGGCAGCGTGCATGTCTACCGGCTTGGCCACTGGCCCGCGCCCTTCGGCATCGTGCTGGTGCTCGACCGGCTGTCGGCGCTGCTCATCCTGCTGACCTCGGTACTGGGACTGATCGTGGTGATCCACTCCGCGGCGAGCGGCTGGGACCAGCGCGGGCGGCATTTCCACGCGCTGATGCAGTTCCAGCTCATGGGCATCTGCGGCGCCTTCCTCACCGGCGACGCCTTCAACCTCTTCGTGCTGTTCGAGATCCTGCTCATCGCCTCCTATGCGCTGACGATCCACGGCGGCGGCAAGGCGCGGCTCAAGGCCGGTCTGCAATATGTGATCATGAACCTCGCGGGCTCGAGTTTGTTCCTGATCGCGCTCGGCACGATCTACGCCACCACCGGTACGCTCAACATCGCCGACCTGTCGCTGAAAGTGCGAGAGATCCCGGTCGAGGAGGCAGGCCTGGTCCGGGTCGCCGCGATGCTCCTGATGATCGTCTTCGGGGTCAAGGCGGCGCTCTTCCCTGTGCAGTTCTGGCTGCCGGGCACCTACGCCATGGCGCCCGCGCCGGTGGCCGCGCTCTTCGCCATCATGACCAAGGTCGGCGCCTATGCAATTCTGCGCATGCACACCATCGTCTTCGGTCCCGACGCGGCGCCCATCGGGTCGCTGTCGCAGGACTGGCTGATGCCGGCGGCTCTCATCACCATCGCCGTAGGGGCCATCGGCGTCATGGGCGCGCGCAGGCTGATGCCGCTCATCGCCTTCTCGGTGCTCGGCTCCACCGCGACGCTGATGCTGGCGATCTCGGGCTTCTCGCCGCACACCACGGCGACGGCGCTCTACTACCTCGTGCACTCGACCTTCGCCGCGGCGGCCATGTTCCTCATCGCCGACCTGCTGCTGTCCCGTCGCGAGGGCGGAGACCTGCTGAAGGCCGTGCCCGCGACGGTGCAGAATGGTTTCATCGCGGCGCTGTTCTTCGCGGGCGCCATCGCCATCGCCGGGATGCCGCCGCTGAGCGGGTTCCTCGGCAAGCTGCTGGTACTCGACGCGCTGCGCTTCGCCGACTACGCTTGGCTGGTCTGGGCGGTGGTGCTGGCGGGCTCGCTGCTGACCATCGTCGGCTTCGTCCGCGCGGGCAGCGTGCTGTTCTGGAAATCCACCTCGGCCGAGCTGATGCCGCCCGAGGAGGACACGCCCGAGGAGGTGACGCCCCCGGCCAACCGCATCGGCCCGGCGCTGGCCGCGCCGTCGGTGGCCTCGCTCGCCTGCCTTGCGCTGCTGACGGTCTTCGCGGGCCCGGTGATGCGGCACATGGAATCCACCGCGGCCCAGCTCTACGATCCGGGCGACTACGTGGCGGCCGTGCTGGAAGACCAGCACGACACCAAGAAACTCAAGGAGGAGGAGCACTAGCCCCATGCTGTCGAGACTCTTCCCCCACCCCGTCCTGTCGCTGACCCTCACCATCGTCTGGCTGGCGCTGGTCAACAAGGTCACCCTCGGGAACCTGTTCCTGGGCGCCGTGTTCGGCGTCACCATCCCGGTGCTGACGGCGCCCTACTGGCCGAACCGGCCCACGCTGCGGGCGCCGCTGATGGCGCTGGAATACGTCTTCATCGTGCTCTGGGACATCATCGTGGCCAACGTGGTGGTGGCGGCCATCGTGCTCTTCAAGCGCAACGACGCCATCCATTCGCGCTGGGTCGTAGTGCCGCTCGATCTGACCTCGGCCGAGGCGATCACCGTGCTCGCGGGGACCGTCACCATGACGCCGGGCACCGTTTCGACAACGCTTGCCGCCGATGGCAGCGCGTTGCTCGTGCATGCGCTGCACACCGACGATCCGGACGAGGTCCGGGACCATATCAAATCGCGCTACGAACGGCGGCTGAAGGAGATCTTCGGATGATCACTTACGCAATCGTCTTCGCCTTCGCCTGCTTCGGCTTCGGCCTGCTCGGGACGCTCTGGCGGATGCTGGCGGGGCCTACGGTGGCGGACCGCATCCTCGCGCTCGACACCATGGTCATCAACTTCATCGCGCTCATCATCCTCTACGGCATCTGGCAGGGCACGGCGATCTACTTCGAGGCCTCCATGCTGATCGCGATGGTGGGCTTCGTCTCGACCGTCGCCTTCTGCCGCTTCATCCTGCGCGGCGACATCATCGAATGAGGGGGACGCAATGGACCACGACCTGACCCTGCTGCCGGAGATCCTTGTGTCGGTCTTCCTCGTCATCGGAGGGCTGTTCGGCCTGGTGGGATCCATCGGCTTCCTGCGGCTGCGGGACACGATGCAGCGCCTGCACGCGCCCACCAAGGCAACCACGCTCGGGGTCGGCGGGGTGCTGATCGGCTCGATGCTCTACTTCGTGATGGTCGAGGGGCGCGTGTCGTTCCACGAACTGCTGATCACGCTGTTCCTGTTCCTGACCGCGCCGATCACCGCGAACTTCATCGCCAAGACCCATATGCAGGCCAAGCTGCAGGAAAAGGACCTTCCGCCCTCGGGTGGCAAGTACGGCTGGGCGGTCTACGACGCGCCGCCGGGCGAAGAGAACGACCCGGGGCGCTGAGCCTCAGGCCTCGCTCTCTTCCAGCAGCTCGCGGGGGATGACGAAGCCCATCGCCTCGCCGGTGCCGGGACGCAGCTCGGACCAGTCGGCGATGTCGAACTCGGCCACCAGCGTGGCGCCGGTCGGGTAATCCTCGAAGCGGGGGTGATGATAGGGACGCGTCAGCAGCTCATGGGCAAAGCCCGCGATGCCGGGGTTGTGGCCCACCATGACCACGCACGCGCCCTCGGCCTCGCTGAGGCTCTTGGTCATGGCGACGGGTCCGGCGTGGTATAGCCGGTCTTCGTAGGTGACCGGCACGTCGAAGCCCAGAAGGTCGAACGTCTCGCGAGTGCGGGTGGCGGTTGAGCAAAGCCCGTGGTCCGGCACGTGGCCCTGCGCGCGCAGCCAGTCGCCGAGCGCCTTCGCGCTCTTGCGGCCGCGCTTGTTCAGGGGGCGTTGGTGATCGGCCCCGCCCGTCGTCCAGTCGGACTTGGCATGGCGCATCAGGATCATGCGTTTCACGCTGGCTCTCCCTTCTTGCCCGCCCGGTCGGTTTCCGGCGCGGTCCCTGTCGGCCAGTCTTCCATGAAGGCGGCCATGTGAAAAGCGCTCTGTTCGTGCTGCCGCGGCAGCGTGGCCGAGATCGGGCAGGCGCGGCGGGCGAGGCACCCCCGCTCGCGGCAGTCGCGCCCGGCTTCGGTGCGGAGGTAGGACTGGCAGCGGGCGACGTCGTAGGGGGCACCTGTGCGGAGCGCACCCACGGGGCAGGCACTGGCGCAGGGACGGCCCGCGCAGGCAGGGCAGGGCGGCGCTGAGGGCTGAGGCAGCTCGAGGCGGCCGGGCAGGGCCACGGCGCCGCGATAGCTGATCCAGAGCCCGGCCCTTGCGTGCACGTACAATCCGATGGGCGAGGGGAAGGCCTGCCCGCTGCGCGCCGCCCACGACAGGAACGGCGGCCATGGCGGGCCGTCGGCCGGAAAGACCGCCATGCTGCCCCAGCGCGCTGCCAGTGCCCCGATCACCCGCCGCGACCAGCGGTCGAGCGGGTGGGGCGCGTCATCGCTATATTCGGGAGACCTGCGGAACTCCGGCCAGAAGCCCGGCTCGTCGGGTCCGAGGAGGATCAGCGTCCCCGCGCCCTCGGGAACGGCATCCCCGGGGGCCGGGTGAAAGGCGCCACGGATCGCAAGGCCCGTGGCGCGCGCGTCGCGGTCGAGCGCCGCGAGGCTCACGTCCGGGCGCGCACCGGCTCCAGGTCCGGCGAGCGGATCAGCGAGCCCGCGCCATGCTCGGTGAAGAGCTCCAGCAGGCAGGCATTGGGCACCCGGCCGTCAAGGATCACCACGGCGCGCACGCCTTCCTCGATCGCCTTCAGCGCGGTCTCGGTCTTGGGGATCATGCCGCCCGCGATGGTGCCGTCCGCGATCATCGCGCGCACGTCTTCCGGTGTCATGGCCGTGACCACCTGGCCCTCGGCGTTCTTGACGCCGGTGACATCGGTGAGCAGCAGCAGCCGGTCGGCCTTGAGGGCGCCGGCAATAGCGCCGGCGGCGGTGTCGCCGTTGACGTTGTAGGTCTCGGTGACCTCGGTGCCGGTGGCGACGGGGGCCACGACGGGGATGATCCCGGCGGCGAAGAGATCGCGCAGCACCTGCACGTTCATCTCGATGGGGCGTCCCACGAAGCCCAGTTCCGGATCGTCGGGCTCGCACACGATGAGATCGTCATCCTTGCCCGAGAGACCCACGGCGCGGCCGCCCTCGTCCATGATCGCCTGCACGATGCGCTTGTTGACGAGGCCGGTCAGCACCATCTCGACGACCTCGACGGTGGCCTTGTCGGTGACGCGCTTGCCGCGGACGAAGCTGCTTTCGATGTTCAGCCGCTTGAGCATGTCGTTGATCATCGGGCCGCCGCCATGCACGACGACCGGGTTCACGCCGACCTGCCGCATGAGCACGATGTCGCGGGCGAATTCCGCCATCGCGTCGTCGTCACCCATGGCGTTGCCCCCGAATTTCACCACCACCACAGCGCCGGTGTAGCGCTGCATGTAGGGGAGGGCTTCGTTGAGGGTGCGGGCGGTTGCGATCCAGTCTCGGTTCATCTTCTGCTGCTTCATGTCTGGGTGGCATCCCTTCGATGCGGTCGGGTTCGTTCCCTGTGTCCGGGATGCCCGCGCAGGACGCAAGAATTTTCGTGGATCCGGTGCCCCGGTCGGGGCACCGCGCGGCAGCCGGCGGGGTGCCGCTCAGTCGAGCCCGGCGATGATGGCGCGCAGCGTGGCGATGCCATCGCCCTTCTCGGAACTCGTCAGCACCAGCTCGGGATAGGCAGCGGGGTGCTTCGAGAGCTTCTCGCGGACCTGGTCCAGCACCTTCTCGCGTTCCTTCTCGCGGATCTTGTCGGACTTGGTGAGCACCGCCTGGAAGGTCACCGCGGAGCGGTCGAGCAGGGTCATGATTTCCTCGTCCACCGCCTTCACGCCATGGCGCGAATCGATCAGCACGAAGGCCCGTCGGAGCGAGGCGCGCCCCGAGAGGTACTGCTTCAGCAGCCGCTGCCACTTCTCGACCACCGCCACCGGGGCGTTGGCAAAGCCGTAGCCCGGAAGGTCGACGAGATAACGCTCTTCGCCCAGCGTGAAGAAGTTGATCTCCTGCGTCCGGCCCGGCGTGTTCGACGCGCGGGCCAGCGCCTTGCGCCCGGTGAGCGCGTTGATCAGGCTCGACTTGCCGACGTTCGAGCGTCCGGCAAAGCAGACCTCGGTGCGGTCGTCCGGCGGCAGGCCATCCATGGCCACCACGCCCTTGAGGAAGTCGACCTCGCCGGCGAAGAGCTTGCGCGCGGATTCGCGGGCGGCGTCATCGGGTTCTTCGGCGAGCGGGAAGGGAAGCTGTGTCATGCGGGCGAGACCTCATTGCCGACCGCGATCATGCCAGTTTGGACGACGCGGGCATAGACGCCGAAATCCCGGTGACGGAAGGCGCCGTAAAGCGCGCGCACCGGCTCGGCGTCGCGTTCGCCGGTCACCGGGTTGGCCTCGGTGGCGCGGCAGCGTTCGATGCGCCCGGTGACCTCGAGCAGGGCGGAGCCGATGCGCAGGGTCGTCCCGCACCAGTCGAATTCCTGCCACGGCGCGAGATCGTCGAGCACGAGATTGCCGCGGAACCGCTCGATCGCGAGCGGTTTGCCGATCCGCTCCGAGAGGTCACGCAGGCTGGCGAGGCTGAGGATCGAGACCTCGGCCGCGCCATTGTCGCCCATGCCCTGCGGCGGCGCCTTGACCAGCGCCCGTGGGGCGGGAGCGGTCTCGGGCCAGAGCGGGCGGACCCACTCGGCGAGCGCGGCGCCCTCGGTCTCGGGCGCGAAGCTGAGGGCAGGGCGGTCCGGGTGCGACAGGGCGATGCGCCCCGTCTCTTCGGTCTTCGCCGTCACCTGCGCCAGTTTCGGGCCGTTGGCGACGACGAGGAAGTTGCGGCGCGGCTGCCAGCCCGGCTCATCCGGGGCACCCTCGTGCTGAAACGCCCATGCCCGGTCTCCGGGCATGGGCGCGTCGGCATTCAGGGTGACCGCGTCAAGGGGTTCGCGACCGATCCCCTTGACCGGATGCCGCCAGATCTGGGCGAGGCGCGCGGTCATTTCGCCGGCTTGTCGTCCTTGGGCGTCTTCTTGAACCCGGACTTGATGTTGCCGAACACGTCGGGCGTGTAGCCCTGGCTCCGCATGATCAGGTACTGTTGGGTGAAGGTGATCGTGTTGTTGGTGATCCAGTACACGACCAGGCCGCTGGCGAAGCCGCCGAGCATGAACATGAACACCCAGGGCATCCACGCGAAGATCATCTTCTGCGTCGGATCGGCGGGGGCCGGGTTCAGCTTCTGCTGCAGGAACATCGAGATGCCCAGCAGGATCGGCAGGATGCCCACGAAGATCAGCGCCAGCGTGCTGCCCGGCTCGGGTGCCGCCCAGGGCAGCAGGCCGAACAGGTTGTAAAGCGAGGTCGGATCGGGCGTGGAGAGATCCTGGAAGGGACCGAACCAGGGCGCCTGCCGCAGCTCGAAGGCCACGAAGATCACCTTGTAGAGCGAGAAGAAGATCGGGATCTGCAGAAGGATGGGCAGGCAGCCCGAGGCCGGGTTGACCTTTTCCTTCTTGTAGAGCTGCATCATCTCCTGCTGGAGTTTCTGGCGGTCGTCGCCGGCACGCTCCTTGAGCTTCTCCATCTCCGGCTGCAGTTCCTTCATCTTTGCCATCGAGACGTAGGACTTGAACGCCAGCGGGAACAGGATCGCCTTGAGGGTGATGGTCAGCGCGATGATCGACCAGCCCATGTTGCCGATCAGCCCGTGCAGGTGGTGCAGCAGCCAGAAGATCGGCTTGGTCAGGAAGAAGAACCAGCCCCAGTCGATGCTGTCGATGAAGCGGTCGACGCCGGCATCCTCGTAGCCGCGGATGGTCTCGTATTCCTTCGCGCCGGCATAGAGCTGGGTGGTGACCTGCTGGGTCTCGCCGGGGGCGAGGGTCACGGTCGGCAGCACCGCCTCGGTCTGGTAGATGTCGCGGCCCTCGTCGTATTTCGCCACCTGCTTGAAGGCGGTGCCCTGCGACGGGATCAGCGTGGTCATCCAGTAGTGGTCGGTGAAGCCGATCCATCCGTTTTCGGCAACCTGGGTGACGTCGGCGCGCGCGCCCTCGCTGGCGACCATGTCCATGTCGGGCATGTCGGAGTAGTCGATCTCGTTGAGCTTGCCGTCGGCCATGGCGACGACGCCCTCGTGGAGCACGAAGAACTTCTTGCGGCCGACGGGCTCACCGTGGCGCGCGACGATGCCGTAGGGCGCGGCCGAGACGCTGGCCTCGCCGGTGTTCTCGACTGACTGGGTGACGGTGAACATGAAGTTCTTGTCGACCGCGACTGTGCGGCGGAAGGTCAGGCCGGCGGGGCTGTCCCAGCGCAAGGTGACGGGGCTGTCGACGGTCAGGCTTGAGCCGGACTCGACCTGCCATTCGGTGTTCGCACCCGGCACGTCGGCGGGCTCGAGCCCGTTGCCCGGAGCCCAGCCGTAGAGCGCGTAGTAGGCGTGGCCGGTTCCGACCGGCTCGAGGATCTGCACCTTGGGCGAGTCCTCGTCGATGGTGACGGTGTAATCCTTGAGGATCAGCTCGTCGATGCGACCGCCGGTGAGCGAGATCGAGCCGCCGAGACGGGCGGTGTCGATGGGCAGGCGCGGCGCGTCGGCGGTCTCGGCCTGGGGCGCGGTGGCGGTGCCCTCGGTCCCCTCGGTCGGGGTCGCGGTGGACGGAGTCGTCGCCGCATCGCCTTCAACGGGAGCGGTCGCGACCGGCTCCTGCTGATCCACGGCCGGCTCTTCCGGCGGCGGGAACAGCAGGAACCAGATAAGGATCACCACGAAGCTCAGACCGGTTGCGATGAGCAGGTTCTTGTTCTGATCGTCCATGCGAGACCGACGCCCTGTCCTTGAAAAGTCACCGCCGGGTTCAACAGGCAGGGCCCCCAAAGGTCAAGCCGATTCCGGGGGACTCGCGGCTTTTGTGACCAATGGCAGCAGGCAGGACAGCGCTTCCGGTCATGGTCGGGGCAGGTGCCGGGGCTGCCGCCGGGCAGGGGGACTCAGCCGGCGCTGCGGCCGATCTGCTGGGCGGCATGCACCCGCTCGGCGTGCGCGCGGGCCCAGGTGGCGAGCTGGTCGGGCGGCATCGGCCGGGCGATGCCGAAGCCCTGCACGTGGTCGCAGCCGAGCTGGGCGAGCAGCGCGTGCTCGGAGACGCTCTCGACCCCTTCGGCCACGGTCTCGAGCCCGAGCCGGTCGGCAAGGCCCAGCACCGCCGCCAACATGCGCCGCTGCTCCTCGTCCCGGTCGACGCGGGTCACGAAGCTGCGGTCGATCTTGAGCCGGTGCACGGTGAAGCGGCGCAGCGCAGTGATCGAGGCATGGCCGGTCCCGAAGTCGTCGAGATCGACCTGGCAGCCAAGCCGCGACAAACCCGTGATGTTTTTCGCAACCACCCCCTCGGGCGACTCCGCGATCACGGTCTCGAGCACTTCAACCCCGAGCCGCGATGCGGGAAGGTTGAAGCGGTCGAGCTCCCACTTGATGCGTTCGACCAGTTGCGGGCTGCGCAGCTCGACATCGGAGAAATTGACGCTGACCCGGGGAATCTCGATCCCCGTGGCGTCCCAGCCGCGCAGGGCGGTAAGGCTGTGCTGTAGCATGACCTCGCTCAGCCGGTCGAGCTGGCCAGATTCCTCGAGCGCGTTGAGGAATTCCATCGGCGGCACGATCCCGCGCTCGGGGTGGAGCCAGCGGGCAAGCGCCTCGACCCCGCTGATACGCCCGGTGGAGGTGCAGAGCTGCGGCTGGAACCACGGTTGGATCTGTCCCTTGGCAAGCGCGCGCTCGACCTCGGCCAGCAGAGATTTTCGCGCCCGCCGCTCGGCCCGCATGCTGTCGGACCAGGCACGAATCGCGGAAGGGCTGTTCGAGAGCGCCTCGGCCAGCGCGGTCTGCGCAGCCTCGACAAATTGCGCGCCATCGGGCGTGCCGGGCAGCCGGCTGGAGCCGCAGAAGCCAATGGCCACAGACAGATAATGCGTGCCCACGTCGCTTTCGACCGGCTCTTCGAGGGCGCGCTGCATGCGGTCGGCGAGAGTGAGCAGCGCTTCGAGATCAAGACGCAGCGACGGGCTGAGCAGCACGAGATAGCGGGAATCCCCGATCCGGGCGGCGCAGTCGCCCCGCCGCATCAGCGCCCGCAGGCGCCGCAGGAGCATGTTGCGCAGGTCCTGCACGGTGTCGTCGCCGACCCGCCTGCGGATGCTGTCGAGCCCCTCGGCCTCGAGCATGAAGCAAGCGGTGGCGAGGTTCGAGCTGCCGGCGCGGGCGAGCATCTGGTCGGCGAGATCGCTGGCGGCGGCACCATCCACCAGATCGGGCAGCGGGCGGTCGGGATCGAGCGGGCCGGTGGTGCCGTCGGAGGAGAGCGCGTAGAGCGCGGGAAGCCCGAGCGCGATGGCGATGAGGGCCATTTCCCCCCCGATCCAGAAGCCTGCGAGCGTGAGCGCCGGCAGGAACGCGAGCATGTGGGCCCCGTGCAGCCATTTCGAGAGACGCCCGCGGCGTCGAATCAGGCCTGCCAGCATCCGCGCTTTCATGGACCCAGCGGGAACAGGACTAGAACAAGGAAGTAACCCGAGACTTAACGAAGGTCGGGAATATCCGGGCGTTCACGCTCCGGATCGCGCATCAGCCCCGCAAAATCAAAGAGTTTGGGGTCGAGCATATGCGAGGGGCGAATGTTGGTCAGCGCCTTGAACATCACCTGCCGGCGGCCGGGGCTGTTCTTTTCCCACTGGTCGAGGATCGCCTTCACCTGCATCCGCTGCAGCCCGTCCTGCGAGCCGCAGAGGTCGCAGGGAATGATCGGGTAGTTCATGGCGCGGGCGAACTTCTCGCAATCGGCCTCGGCCACGTGCGCGAGCGGGCGATAGACGAAGAGATCGCCCTCTTCATTGACAAGCTTCGGCGGCATCGTCGCCAGCCGTCCGCCGTGGAAGAGGTTCATGAAGAAGGTCTCGAGGATGTCGTCGCGATGGTGGCCGAGCACCACGGCGGAACAGCCCTCCTCACGGGCGATGCGGTAGAGGTTGCCGCGCCGCAGACGCGAGCAGAGCGCGCAATAGGTGCGCCCCTGCGGGACCTTGTCGACGACGACGGAATAGGTGTCCTGGTACTCGATCCGGTGCGGGACGCCCATCTTCTCGAGGAATTCCGGCAGGACCGTCGAGGGAAAGCCCGGCTGGCCCTGGTCGAGGTTGCAGGCCAGCAGCTCGACCGGCAGCAGCCCGCGCCATTTCAGCTCGTGCAGCACTGCGAGCAGCGTGTAGCTGTCCTTGCCGCCCGAGAGACAGACGAGCCAGCGCGCGCCGGGCTCGATCATCCGGTACTGGTCAACCGCCTCGCGCACGTTCTGCACGATGCGCTTGCGCAGCTTCTTGAACTCGGTGCTCTTGGGCGCGCCGTGGAAGAGCGGGTGGATGTCGTCGGCGTTGTCGAACATGAGCTGCCAGTGTTGCTGTGCCGCGCGGACAGGCAGGCGGCGTGAGGGGGCGTTGGTCAGGTCTTGGAGCGGGGCTCGGGCACATTGTCGATGCCATGCCCACCCCAGGGATGACAGCGCAGGATGCGCCGGGCGGCAAGCCAGCATCCCCTGAGGGCGCCGTGCTTTTCAAGCGCCTCGAGCGCATAGGCCGAGCAGGTGGGCTGATAGCGGCAGCCATGCCCGACCCAGGGCGAGAACACGAGGCGATAGAAGCGCACGGGCAGGGCGGCGACATGTGCGAGGGGGCTCATGTCGCGGCACCGTGGATCTTGCGCAACGCGTATTCGAGATCCTTGAGCAGAAGCTCGAAGGGCCGCTCTGCGGTGGCGTCGCGGCGGCCGATCAGCACGTAATCCCATCCCGGCTGCCCGAGTCCGGGCAGGGTAAGCCGCGCGATCTCGCGCAGGCGGCGCTTGGCGCGGTTGCGGGCCACGGCATTGCCGACTTTCTTCGAGCAGGTGAACCCCACGCGAATGGTCGTATCGCCGTCGTCGCGCAGACGCGCCTGCAACAGAAAAGACCCGACGGGTTGACGTCGGGCGCGGGCCGCAGACAGGAAGTCGGGACGCTTGCGCAGCGTCTCGAGCCTCGGTGCCGAATCGTCTTGGGCAGGCATCAGGGCCTGCTGATCGGCATGAGGAAAAGCCGCCACGGTTTGGTCCGGGGCGGCTTTTCTATCCATGGATGCGTCTCGCTCCGCCATGGGCAGAGCGACCGGCTCAGGCGCTGAGGCGCTTGCGGCCGCGTGCACGGCGCGCGTTGAGAACCGCGCGGCCGCCTTTGGTGGCCATGCGGGCGCGGAAGCCATGACGGCGCTTGCGAACCAGGTTCGACGGCTGGAAGGTGCGTTTCATCGCGCTCTACTCCGTTTTTCGGTCAGCCCAGGACGGATTCGCCGGGCCGGTGTCATTCGAAGCCCGTGCTATAGGGAGGCGACGATCCCGTGTCAAACCTCTATCGCGCAAAAGCTGCAACATTTCACCCGCCCTCACGGGGGCCAATTGTTACAGCCACGGTCCTCCGGGGCCGATCCCGGGGGGGCCAGCGTCACCGTGGATCAAGGCGGCGTGATGGGGCTGTTGCGAAGGCACGACCTGCCGCATCTTGGAACGATGACAGAGACACCCACCGACTCCGCCCGGGCCAAGCCCCGGACATCATCCCGCCGCAGCGAGGGATTCGGGCGGCACCTGCCGCTTGCCGTGATCCTCGTCGCCGCCGTGGCGGGCTTCTTCCTGCTGCGCGACTACATCAGCTTCGACACGCTGCGCGAGCACCGCGAGTCGCTGCTGGCGTTGAGGGATGCGCATTACGTGGTGGTCGCGGGGGCCTTCCTGCTGGCCTACGTGGCGATCGTGGCGCTGTCTCTGCCGGGGGCGGCGGTGGCCTCGGTCACCGGCGGGTTCCTCTTCGGGCTGGTCGCCGGCACCCTACTCAACGTCGCGGCGGCGACCGTGGGCGCGCTGCTGATCTTCCTTGCTGCACGCGCGGGGCTCGGCCAGACGCTGGCGGCACGGATGGAGGCTTCGGAGGGCACGCTCGGCAAGGTGAAGGCCGGGCTGCGCGAGAACGAGGTCAGCGTGCTGTTCCTGCTGCGGCTGATTCCGGTGGTGCCGTTCTTCGTGGCCAACCTACTGCCCGCGCTGGTCGGGGTGAAGCTGCGCAACTTCGTCTGGACCACGGCGCTGGGAATCATCCCCGGTGCGATCGTCTTCACCTCCATCGGCGTCGGCGTGGGCGAGGTCTTCGACCGTGGCGAGAACCCGGACCTGAGCCTGCTCTGGGCGCCGCAGGTGATCGGTCCTCTGCTGGGCCTCGCGGCGCTGGCGGCGCTTCCCATCGTGATCCGCGCCCTGCGCGGGCGAAAGGACATCTGACCCATGCAGCGGCTGAAGACGGATCTCCTGGTGATCGGCGCGGGCTCGGGCGGGCTCTCGGTTGCCGCCGGTGCGGCGCAGATGGGCGCCGACGTGGTGCTGCTCGAACGCGGCGAGATGGGCGGCGATTGCCTCAACTACGGCTGCGTCCCGTCGAAGGCGCTGATCGCCAGCGCCGGGCGAGCGCATGGCATGGCAGGCGCGGGGCCTTTCGGCGTCGCCTCCGTCGCGCCGCAGGTCGATTACGCCGCGGCGCAGACGCATGTGGCGGAGACGATCTCGCGCATCGCTCCCATGGACAGCCAGGAGCGGTTCGAGGGCTTCGGCGTGCGTGTCATCCGCGAGCACGGGCGCTTCATCTCGAAGACCGAGGTGCAGGCTGGCGAGCATGTCGTCACCGCGCGGCGAATCGTGGTGGCGGCGGGCTCCTCGCCTTTCGTGCCGCCGATCCCCGGGCTTTCCGAGGTGCCCTTCCTCACCAACGAGACGCTGTGGCAGCTGCGTGAGCGCCCAGCGCACCTTCTGGTGATCGGCGGAGGGCCCATCGGGCTCGAGATGGCGCAGGCGCACCGGCGGCTCGGCTGCAAGGTCACGGTGATCGAGGCGGAGCGCGCGCTCGGCCGCGAGGATCCCGAGCTTGCCGCCATCGTGCTCGAGGACCTGCGGGCCGAGGGCGTCACCATCCTCGAAGAGACGCAGGCCGCGGCGGTGCGTGGCCGCGACGGTGCGCTCGAGGTCGAGACCGTGGGCGGCCGGGTGCTGCGCGGCACGCATCTGCTGGTGGCCGTGGGGCGGCGGGCGAATCTCGACGGGCTGGACCTTGAGAAAGCCGGGATCGACACCACCCGCAGCGGCATCGCCGTGGACGAGGGGCTGCGCACCAGCAACCGCCGCGTCTATGCCATCGGCGACATCGCGGGCGGCGCACAGTTCACCCATGTGGCGGGCTATCACGCAGGCCTCGTGGTGCGGAACGCGCTTTTCGGCCTGCCGGTGCGGGTGAAGCCGCAGATCCTGCCGCGCGCCACCTACACCGCCCCGGAGCTGGCACAGGTCGGCCTGACCGAGGCCGAGGCGCGGGCGAAATACGGCGACCGGCTCGAAGTGGTGCGATTTCCCTACCAGCACAACGACCGCGCCATCGCTCTGCGCCAGACCACCGGGCTGCTCAAGGTCATGGTGGTGAAGGGCCGTCCAGTGGGTGCCTCAATCGCCGGTGCGCAGGCCGGTGAACTCATCGGAACCTGGGCGCTGGCGCTGTCGGCGGGGCTCAGAATGAGCGATCTCGCAGGGATGGTTGTGCCTTATCCCACCATCGGGGAGCTTAACAAACGCGTCGCGGGAACCTATTTCTCTCCCCGTCTGTTTGAAAACGAAACAGTGAAAAGAATTGTAAGACTGGTGCAGCGCTGGCTGCCCTGACGGGACAAGACGACACTTCATGCTCAACTCGCTCTCCGGCCGTTTCCTCATTCTCACGACGGTGTTCGTGATGCTGGCCGAGGTGCTGATCTTCGTGCCCTCCGTCGCGCGCTATCGCGAGGACTACCTGGTGGACCGGCTGGAGCGGGCGCAGATCGCGTCGCTGGCGCTGCTGGCGGACGACATGATCGACCCGGATCTCGAGCGCGAGCTTCTCGCCAATGCCGGCGTCTACAACGTTGCCCTGCAGCGCAACGCTACGCGCGAGCTGATGCTCTCCTCGCCGGTGCCGGGCCCGGTCTCCAAGACCTACGACCTGCGCGAGGCGGGTCCCGTGGTGTTGATGCGCGACGCGATCCTGAGACTCGTCGATCCGGCGCCTCGGCTGATCCGGGTGCTTGGCTACCCCTCGCGCGAGGCAGGTCAGCTCATCGAGGTCACCATGGACAGCGCGCCGTTGCGCCATGCCATGCTCGAATACGGGTTGCGGATCCTCGCGCTCTCGGCGGTGATCTCGGTGATCACCGCGCTGCTGCTCTTCCTCGCGGTCCGGCGCCTGCTGGTGAAGCCGATCAAGCGCGTGGTCGGCCACATGCAGCGCTATGCCGAGGCGCCCGAGGATGCCCG
>NZ_JAATOS010000005.1:0-50808 GCF_011806505.1 Salipiger sp. HF18
CTTGGCAAGCCGCGCCTGCCAGAGATGGCGGGTCGTCGGATAGGGCACAACCTCGGGGTCGCCGACGATCTGCGCGCTCAGCCGAAGCAGCGCCTCAGCGGTGAGTCGGGCCGGATCAGAGACGCTTTGCCGGACGAACTCCTCGAGCACCTCGTGGATCAGCGTGCCGCGCAGAAGCGCGTCGGGGGCGCGTTGCAGCGGGTTCAGCGCCTGAAGTTTCAGCACGCGTCGGGCGTAGATGTGGAAGGGGTCGCGCAGCAGCGTCTTGATCTCGGTGACCGAGAGCGCGCGTGGCCGGGCCTCGACCGGGGGGGCGGGCGAGGGCCGCGTGGCCGGCGGGCTGGGCCGCGGCGTCTCGAGCGCGCGGGCCAGCGCCAGCCAGTGCGCGCCCCGCTGCTTCATTGCCGCCAGCGCCTCGGGTCCATGACGGGCGGGCAGGCCGTTCATCAGGTTCATCAGCCGGTTCAGCCAGCGCGAGGGCACGGTCTCGGCGTCGTCGGATTTCAGCGCACGGGTCAGCCAGACCTGCGGCGCGGCGACCGCCTGCTGGAAGTCATGCGCGGCAAGGCCGATGCGCCGCTCGGGCACCAAAAGCCCCGCCTTGTGCCGCATCCGGCGGTTCAGCCACGGGTCGGCGCCGGGCAGTTCCGGCCAGGAGCCTTCGTTGAGCCCGCCGAGGATCAGCAGGTCGGCGCCGTTCACCCGCGCCTCGAGCGTGCCCCAGATCAGAATGCGCGGGTGCGGAGCGTCGCGGTCGCGCAGCTCGCCACGCGAAAGCACCGCGTTGAAGAGGTCCGCGTAGTCACGCGCGTCGAGATCTGTGCCGTAGCCCGCCTCGTCCCGCAGCCCGTCGACGGTGGCACGGGTCTTGCGCCCTGCGGCCTCCTTCCACAGCTCCGAGTCGTCGGCCATGGGACCGGCGGCGATCGCCTCGGCGCGGGCGACGTGCAGATCGAGCCAGTCGGCGAGCGGATGCGTCCCGTGCACCGGCGGCTGGCAGAAGCTCGCGGCGACCCAGTCGGCCCAGGGACCGAAGCCCTCGGCCTCGCCCCAGGCGCGCAGTTTGTCGGGCTGCGGGTAGGGCCAGGACTTGTTGCGGATGTGCAGCTCGAGCTCGCGGGTCGCACGCAGGTGCTCGCCGCGGTCGTGGCCGGAGTGGGTGAGCGGGTGCTTGAGCAGGGTCAGCAGCGCCTCGGCGGTCAGATCCTGCTGGAACAGGGTCGAAACGTGGCGCAGGAAGCGGCCCGGCGGGGTCAGCTGTAGCGGCGTGCCGGCGCTGTCGTCGGGCAGGATGCCCCAGCGGTCGAGCGCGGCGGTGACCTGCCGCGTGAGCATCCGGTCGGGGGTGATGAGCGCCGCGGTGACGCCGTCCTCCGCCGCCTGCCGCAGGCGCAGGGCAATTGCGGTGGCCTCGTCGCGCTGCGAGGCGGCCTCGACCAGCGTGAGCTCGGAGGTCGCCTCGGTGAGGTCGGGCAGGCTTGGCCCCTCGTCGCGCCATTGATCGGTGACCGGCGCCGGGCGCAGCGCCAGCGAGACCAGCCGGTTGCGCCCGTCGTTGGGCGCCGCATCGCCGCTCCAGCGGGCGATATCGTCCGGGCGCAGCCCGAGCCCGTGCATGAGGCGTGCAAAACGGAACTGCGGGTGATCCTCGCCCGACAGCGCGTCGGTGAGCCCGTCCCAGACGCTGGCCGGGGTGTCGAAGTCGAAGCCGGGCAGCACCAGCGCGCCCTGCGGCAATCGCGCCACCGCGTTCATCAGCCGGTTGGTTCCCCCGCGCGAACCGGTCGAGCCGGCAAGGATCACCGGATGGCTCGGCGGCGAGATCTCCCAGTCCTTCAGTCTCTGTTCCAGCGCAAGACGGCGGAACGCGTTGACGTCGGGCGCCTCTTCGCCGGTCTCGAAATAGCGCTGCACGATGTTGAAGAAGCTGAGCGCGCGCTGCCAGTGGCCGGACTCGTCGCTCACGTCGAGCTGTGCGATATCGTCGGGCGAGACGCCCTCGTCCTGCATCTCGTCCATCAGCGTGGCGAGGCTGTCGGCGAGGTCGAAGAGCGCGGTGCGCGGCGCGAGATCGGGCTGCGCGTCGAGCAGTTTCGACACCAGCCCGGTGAGCTCGAGCCGGCGCCGCAGCGGCGAGACCGGCGCCGGCAGGTCGGCAAGCGCGATCGGGTCGGCGATCTCGGTCAGCAGGCGGATGCGGGGCATCAGCGTTGCGGGACCGGCGTCGAAGATCTGCCGGATCCGCCGCGCCATGCGGGTGGTGTTCACGATCAGCTCGACCCGGGCCATGGCCTCGGGCGGCAGGCCCGTCATGCGCTGCTTCAGCCCTGCGACCAGCGCCGCGGGGAAGTCGACGCCCGGGGCGAGCGCGAAAACGCGGGGGGTCTCGGACGGATCAAACATCGGCGGCCAGCATCTCTTCGGCGAGGCGGATGCCCTCGGGGTGGCCGACGTCGCACCAGCGCCCGGGGTAGGGCAGGCCGAACAGGCGCTCGTCGGCGCTCATGGCGTTCCAGACGAGGTTCAGCGAGAACACCGGCTCGGAGATCTCGGCGAGCCGCCCGGTGCGCAGGATCTGGGCGCCGGTGTAGACGAAATCGCCGCCACGGCTGAGCTGCCCGTCGTCCCGGATCGAGAAATCGCCGCCGCCCTTGCGCCCGACGGCGCGCGGCAGGGGCACGCAGAGCAGCAGCGCATCCATGCGGTCGGGGTCCCAGGCGTCGGTCAGCAGGTTCAGCGGGTTGGGCCCGGACCAGACCGCGTCGGTGTTGAGCGTGAAGACCGGGTCGGCGTCGAGCACCGGCAGGGCGGCGCGCAACCCGCCGCCGGTGTCGAGAATGCGCGGCTCTTCGCGCGAGACGGCGACCTCGCGCCCGAGCAGGTGCGCCTCGATCTGGTCGGCGCGGTAATGCGCGTTGGCGACGCGGCGCATGGTCCCGAGCCCTTCGGTCAGGTCGAGCGCGTGGTCGATGAGCGGCTTGCCGGCCACCTCGATCAGCGGTTTCGGCCGGTCCGCGGTAAGCGCCCCCATGCGGGTGCCGAAACCGGCGGCGAAAAGCATCAGGGCGTCGGGCATGGGTCTTTCAGCCTTTGAAGGATGTCGGGCGTGGGGGCGGGAAGGGCCTCGTGCAGGATCGCGGTGACCTCCGCAAGAGCGGGGTGGCGCAGGTCGTGCTGGAGATGGTCCCAGACGCGCGGAACGAGGTCGATGTAGCCGGGCTTGCCACGGGTGGCGGCGAGCCGGGCGAAGACGCCGAGGATGCGCAGGTTGCGCTGGGCGCCAAGCACGGCAAGCGCCGTGCGGAAGGGCGCCTCCGGTAGGCCGGTTGCGCCGAGATAGTGTCGAATTACGGCCTCGGCAGTATCGTTCGAGACGTCGCGGCGGGCGTCCTCGATCAGCGATACGAGGTCATAGGCGCGGTGCCCGGAAAGTGCGTCCTGGAAGTCGAGCAGACCGGCGCGGGCGGCCGCCTCGCGCTCGGGCAGCCAGAGGATGTTCTCGGCGTGATAGTCGCGCAGGATCATCACGTCGGTATCGGCTGCGTGGTTCGTGAGCGCGGTCTCGAAGGCGCGGGCACAGCGCTCGGCGGTGCCGGGCGCGGGGGCGTGGTCGGCGTTGGTTGCGTAGCAGGTGAAGGCGAGGTCGGTCATCGCCGCCAGCCGCGGCGGATCGGCGAGCGGCAGACCTTGCGGCGGCGCGTGGCGGTGCAGGGTCACCAACGCGTCTGTTGCGGCAAGATAGAGCCTCTTTTCGCTCTCGGCATCGGTGGCGAGCCGGGCGATGAGCCCGTCGCCAAGATCCTCGAGCAGCAGCAGGCCGGGCGCCTCGGCGAGGATGCGCGGCGCGCTCAGCCCGAGCGACAGCAGGTGCCGCGACAGCCGGGCGAAAAGCGCGGTGTCACCGTCGGGGTCCTGCATCAGGATGGCGTGCTCTTCGCCACGCCGCAGCCTTGTGTAGCGCCGGGATGAGGCGTCGCCGGCTAGCGGATGTGCCTCGGCGCCGTCCCAGCCGGCACTCTTCAGGAAGGTCTCGGTCATGCCAGAAGCTCCGCCACCAACCCGTCCCAGCGCGGATCACTCCAGTCCAGCGACAGCTGGCGCGACTCGTCCGCGCTGCCGGCGTCGAAGCTCAGCGACAGAGCGGTGGACGGGGTCAGGTCCTGCAGCCGGTCGGGCCATTCGACGAGGCAGATCGCGGTTTCGAAGGCGTCGGCGAGGCCGAGCTCGACGCATTGGTCGGGGTCGGAGAGCCGGTAGAGATCCGCGTGCCAGAGCTCGCCCGCAGGGGTGTCATAGACCTGCACGAGGGTGAAAGTGGGCGAGGGCACGTCCTCGGGCATCTCCTGCAACGACTGGATCAGGCAGCGGGCGAAATGGGTCTTGCCCGCGCCGATCCCGCCGGACAGCAGCAGAACGTCGCCCGGGGCAAGCCGGGGAGCAAGCCGCGCGGCAAGTGCGCAGGTGGCATCGGGAGAGGGGAGCGTCAGCTCGGCGCGCGGCGGGGTCATGGCGCGAAGATACCGCGCCACTTGGGCGGTGCAAGCGGGATCGGCTGGGATCAGGCGCGGGCCTGCAGGCTCTCTGCCAGGGAAGCGCCGGGCCGTCCCACGGGGCCCGAGAAGCGCACCATGGTAGAGCCCCCGACCAGCGGCTCCGCCCGAAGCGTCAGCGTCTGGCCGTCCTGCCGCGTGAGCTCGGCGTCCCAGCCGGCGCGGTCGCGCAGGGTCAGTACGAAATCGCGCAGGTCGGGCCAGATCGGGCTCGGGTCGCAGCCCGCTTGCCAGAGCCGCGAGGCGTCGGCGATGTCGGTGTCGGCGAGGCTGCCATCCGGGTCGCCGCCCCACATATCGCGGTAGGCGGCGTTGCAGAAACTGAGCACGCCGAGCTGCGAGAACACCGCGACCGCGTCGTCGAGACTGTCGAGCACCGCCTGCGTGACCTCGATCTCCTGCCGGAAGCGCCGGGTGAGCGAGATCTCGGCGGTGATGTCCTCGAACAGGAAGGCGACGCCGCCGTCCGGATGCGGCCGCCCGGTGACCCGGTATGTGAGCCCCGAGGCGAGGTTCCACGTCTCGATGTAGTGGTCGGTGCTGGCGGCGGCGATCACGTCGCGCAGCGTGTCACGCCAGCCGCCGTAATCCTTGGGCTCGGGCATCATGCGCTTTTCGCGCAGCATGTCGAAGAAGCTGAGCAGGTTCGGCCGCGCACTGAGGAAATCCGCCGCGAGCCCGGTCAGGTCGACCAGCGCGGGGTTGAACAGCACCAGCCGTCGGTCGCGATCGAACACCGCCAGCGCGATGGGCAGATGCGCGAAGATCCGGGTCAGGGTCTGCAGGAAGTTGCGCTGGGCGATTTCCGCATGGATCACCGCGTCGATGGATTGCGCGTAGTGCAGCCAGCCGTCGGGCAGGCGGTAGGACTGCACCTCGAACCAGGCCTGCGAGTTCTCGGCCCGGCTGCCGATGCTGCTGCGGGTGACATGATATTCCTCGCCGATGTCGGGCAGGATCGCGAAAGGCGGCACCGAGTGGTCGGGCAGCCCGGCCTGCGCGCAGAGATCGGCAAATCCCGCGTTGCTCCAGACCACGCGGCGGTCGGCGTCGGTCTGCCAGATCGGCATCGGTGCGCGGGTCACCACCCGGCGCAGCTGCGCCAGTTCGCGCTGGTCGGTGCGGTAGCGAAGCAGGTCGCCGCTGCCGGTGGGCGGCGTGGTGATCGTCATGCGAAGCTCGGCGTCCTCGGGGGTGAGCCGCAGCAGCGTCTGCGGGTCGTCATGGGCCTGCAGGATCACCGGGCTGCGCGGTGGCGCGTCAGGCAGCGGGCCGAAGCTGGGCTCGAGCGCGGCGCGAATGTCGCGCCAGCCCAACCGTTCGTCGCGCCGGCAGTCCAGAAGGCGTCGGGCCTGCGGTGTCGCCTCGGTCAGGACGCCGTCGGTGACGAGCATCTCGACCGGGTCCCCGTCCGACCGGGCGGCCACGACCGCCCCCGTCTCGGTGCGGCGCGTCCGTTGCAGAAGGTAGCCGCCCACAAGCGCGGCCCCACCCGCACCGAGGCCGGCCGCGAGTGCATGAGCCAGATCCATCAAGGCAAGTGTCCGAATTCATTGTCCCCAGTCCGTGACTAGGGAAAGAAGGTTAATTAGTTGTAAATACTCGCTGACAGGTGGAGCGATCAGGCCTCGAAGCGCTGGTTTTCCCCAAGCGGGGCGCCGGGCTCGGGGCGTGGCGGCACGATGCTCTGGCGCGGCCAGACAACCTCGACGATGGCACCGCGCGGGGCGCCCTGTCGCGTGGGCTCGTTGAGATCCGCGCCGTTGGCGAAGCTCAGCTCGGCGCCGGAGCGCTCGAGCAGGGTCTTGGCGATGAAGAGCCCCAGTCCCATGCCCTCGTACTCGGGCCGGGTCAGGCGGTCGGCCTCGCTGCGGCGGCGGCGCATCAGTGGGTCGCCGAGCCTGCCGATCAGGTGCGGCGGGTAGCCGTCGCCGTCGTCGAGAATGCGGACAGTGACCGTGGCCTCGTCCCAGAGCGCTTCGACCCAGACCTGGCAGCGGGCGAAGTCCACGGCGTTCTGCACGAGGTTGCGCAGCCCGTGGATGACCTCGGGCCGGCGCAGGATCTGCGGCTGCTCGACGGGGTCGAGCCCGGGCGTGTCGAGCGAGATCTCCTTGCCGCGGTTCTCGTGCGGCTCGGCGGCCTCGCGGATGACCTCGGTGAGCGGCGCCTGCCGCAGGTGCAGGTCGTCCTTCCCGGCCCGGCCCATGCTGCGCAGGATGTCGCGGCAGCGGTCGGCCTGATCGCGGATCAGTCGCGCGTCCTCCTGCAGGTCGGGGTGGTCCTCGAGGTCGTCGATGAGCTCGGCCGAGGTCAGCTTGATCGTGGCAAGCGGCGTGCCGAGCTCATGCGCGGCCGCGGCCACGACACCGCCGAGGTCGTTGAGCTTCTGCGCCCGCGACAGCGCCATCTGGGTGGCGGTCAGCGCGTCGGACATGGCGTTCATCTCGCGCGTGATGCGGCGGGCGTAGACCGAGATGAAGACCAGTGCGATGGTGATCGCGACCCATTGCCCGAAGATGAAGACCTGCGGCAGCTCGAGCGTGGTGCCGTCGTAGGTGCGCAGCGGAAAATGCACGAAGGCCATCAGCGAGATCAGCGCGAAGGCGGTGGCGTTGAGCACGATGGTCGGGCGCAGCGACAGCACCGCCGCCGAGGTCGTCACCGGCCCCAGCACGAGGATCGAGAACGGGTTGTTGAGCCCCCCGGTGAGGAACAGCAGCGCGCAGAGCTGCAGAATGTCGAACATCACCATCAGGAAGTTCTCGGTCTCGGACAGGCGCTTGTTCTCGGGGAAGACGAACATCGCCACGAGGTTGCCGATCACCGAGACGCCGACCACGAGGTAGCACAGCCCGAGCTCGAGCCGCAGATCGTAGAGCTGCTGCGCGACGGTGATCGCGATGAGCTGCCCGCCGATGGCGACCCAGCGCAGAAGGATCATCGTCCTGAGCCGGATGAAGTTGCTGCGCTGGCCCTCGTCGAGCAATCCTAGGTCGGTCTGGCTCATACTGCGCGCTTTCGTCACTTGATCCTGCGGCCCCGATTGTTAGGTCTGCGATACAGATTTCGCAATCAACTCGGGAGGCCAGTCTCATGCGCTGGATCGCCGCTGCCGCCGCCGCACTCTTTCTTGTCCTGATGATGGGGGGCGTGTGGTATTGGACGCGGCCCGGGGGCGATGTCTTCGCCGATTGCCGCAGCAGCGCCGTCGCAGGCGGCGCCGGTGCAATCGGCGGCCCGTTCGAACTGGTGAACGCGCAGGGCGAGACGGTCACCGATGCGGATGTGTTTACCGAGCCGTCGCTGGTCTACTTCGGCTACACCTTCTGTCCCGACGTCTGCCCGTTCGACGTCTCGCGCAACGCCGAGGCGGTTGACCTTCTGGCCGAGCGCGGCATCTCGGTGACGCCGGTGTTCATCTCCATCGACCCCGAGCGCGACACGCCCGAGGTGGTCGGCGACTTCGCCTACAACATGCACGAGAAGATGATCGGCCTCACCGGCTCGCCCGAGCAGGTGCAGGCGGCAAGCCAGGCGTACCGCACGTATTACAAGAAGCAGGAGTCCGAGGACGAGTTCTACCTCGTGGATCACTCGACCTTCACCTATCTCGTACTGCCCGAGCAGGGCTTCGTCGAATTCTTCCGGCGCGACGTGACACCCGAGGACATGGCGGAGAAATCTGCCTGCTTCATCGACAAGATGTGAACTCGGCGAGGATTTGACCCCCATCGCCTTGCGGGATATTAGAAAAATCCACAGGGCGAACAGGACTGGGAAAATTCTCGTGTCGGAACAGATCATCGAAGACCTTGGCCACGACCGCTCGCTGCTTCTTGTCGACGACGACGAACCCTTCCTGCGGCGGCTTGCCAAGGCGATGGAGAAGCGCGGCTTCGAGGTCGAGACCGCGGAGTCCGTCGCGGGCGGCAAGGCCATCGCCACGGCGCGGCCCCCGGCCTACGCGGTGGTGGACCTGCGGCTCGAGGATGGCAACGGGCTCGACGTGGTCGAGGTGCTGCGCGAGCGGCGGCCGGACTCGCGCATCGTGGTGCTCACCGGCTACGGCGCCATCGCCACCGCCGTGGCGGCGGTGAAGATCGGCGCGACCGACTATCTCTCGAAACCGGCGGATGCCACTGACATCACCAACGCGCTGCTGGCGCGCGGCGATGACCTGCCGCCCCCGCCCGAGAACCCGATGAGCGCCGACCGGGTGCGCTGGGAGCACATCCAGCGGGTCTACGAGCTGTGCGACCGCAACGTCTCCGAGACCGCGCGACGGCTCAACATGCACCGGCGGACGCTGCAGCGGATCCTCGCGAAACGCTCGCCGCGCTGAGGCGCCCGGCGCAGCCCTTGTTGTAACCAAGGGCTGCAAACCCCACATATAGAAGACACGCAACGGTGCCGGAAAGCGCATCGTCGCGCATCCGGTCGAGGATGATCTTTCCGGCGGAAAGGAAGGATCATGTTCAAACGTCTGTTCACCGCATCGCTGATCCTTGGCACCGCAGCGCTGGCGCCGCCCGTGGCAGAGGCGCAGCAGGTCCGTTTCTGCGCCCCGCGCGACAGCGTCGTCACCCAGCTCGAGAAACGCTTCGCCGAGCGGCGCATCGCGATCGGCCTGCAATCCCCCGCCACGCTGATGGAGCTCTGGGGCTCGGAAGAGACCGGCACCTTCACGGTGCTGCTGACCAGCGCCGCCGGGCAAAGCTGCGTGCTGGCCTCGGGTGGGGCGCTGATGCTCGACCTGCCGGAGCAGCCCGAGGTCGGAACGAGGACCGGGTTCTGAGCCGGGTCAGAGATCGTAGCGCTTCAGCACCTTGTCGACGACCTGGCCATTGGCCATGACGTAGCCCTCGATGCGGCCGTAATCCTCGAAGCCGCGGCTCTGGTAGTAGATCAGCCCGCCCTCGTTGTCGGCGCGGATCTCGGCGTTGATCCAGGCGTAGCCTGCGGTGCGGGCGGCGCGCTTCGTGGCATCGAAGAGCTTCGAGCCGATGCCCAGTCCGGTCTTGCCGACGCGGGCGAAGCTGGCGATCTGCGCGACCGTCTCGCCCAGCTTGAGATGCGGGTCGACCCACTGGAAGCCCATGATCTGCCCGGTGGCGTCCTCGGCCACGTGCCAGATCGAGCGCGGGTCCGCCTCCATCCAGTTCAGCAGGTCCTCGCGGGTCACCGGCTCGGTGATGGCAGTGGTGCCGCCGATGGCGATGACCTCGTTCAGAAGCTCCGCCATCGGGCGGGCGTCCAACGGACCGGCGCGACGCACGGTGATCATGGCAGGGCCTCCAGCAGTTCGGCGTGACGTGCGGTGAAGGCGCGGCGCACCTCGACCGGCGGGCGCAGGGGGATGTCGAGCCCCGCGATCAGCTCGTCGGCGGGGCGTCCGAAGAATCGCTTGGCCTCGGCCTCGGTGAAGCCGGCGATCTGGGTGGCCTCCATGAAGGCCGACACCATGTCGGCCTTCTTGATCCGCTTCTTCAGCGCCGAGGTGGTCTGCGCGGGCAGGCCGAAGCGGATGTGGATCGCCGCCTCGAGCCGCTTGTCGAGCTCCTTGTACTCGGGCCCCACCGCGGCCTTCACCGGCGAGATCATGTCGCCGATGACGTATTCCGGCGCGTCATGCAGCAGCGCGGTCAGCTTCGCGGCGGCGTTGGCGGTGGGATACATGCGCGAGAACAGCGCCTCGACCAGAAGCGAATGTTCGGCGACGGAGTAGGGGAAGTCGCCCTCTGTCTGGCCGTTCCAGCGGGCGACGAAGGCAAGGCCGTGGGCGATGTCCTCGATCTCGATGTCCACCGGGGTGGGATCGAGCAGATCGAGACGGCGGCCCGAGAGCATCCGTTGCCAGGCGCGGGGCTGCTTGGACATGTGTTAGAGTTCCAGATCTTCGCAGGCGTAGACGTGAATTCCGTGCAGCTTCCCGACATGCCGGTAGCCGAGGCCGCGAAAACTGCGCCGGATCCACTGTTGCTGCCCGAGATACCCGAGAATCAGGATGGGTTTCCAGCGGTGGATGCGAAGATAGGCGCCTCGCAGCGCAGGCTTCTCGTGACCCTCGACATCGAACCGCAGGATCGTCACCCGTTGAGCCGCAGGATCGTCACCCATCGGGACGGCGGTGTCACGACGTCGGGCATGACCGCCTGAACCTCGCCCGGCTCCTCGGTCACCCGCGAGAGCCCGCCGGGGCTGTGGCCTTCGCCATCGCGGGTGCGGAAGAGCAGCGGGCCCTCGCGGTTCGAGAGCGCGGCATTGGTCAGGGTGACGTTGCCGCGCCCGTTCAGCGCGACGGTTCTGCGGGCGGCATCGAAACTGCCCGGATTGGGCTCGAAGACCCGGACCCTGCGCCTTTGGGCCGTGGCAAAGGACAGCGCGGGAAGGAAATCTCCGAGGAAAGCGCCGGCGTGGATGATATCGCCGTCTCCGGCGCGGGCACGCATGAAACGCAGGGTTTCAGGTTCACGAACCCGGCCCGGGATCACGGAAAGGGCGGCCGGATGCGTCTCGGGTCCCGGGGGAACGCAATATCGCCCGAATTCGTTCGCGGGATGGCTTTCGTCCGTATTTTTCACCGCTCTGGCCCCGTCTGCGCCCGGCATTATGGTTCTGTTTGCCGAGGAGCCTTATCTGCGTTGCCTGCATAATCAAGGAATGCTAGGCCAAGGTCATCTTGCAAAAGGTGAATGGAGCGCCTGTTATGGCTCAAGACTACATCGTTAAAGATATTTCCCTGGCCGATTTTGGCCGCAAAGAACTTGATATTGCAGAAACTGAAATGCCGGGCCTCATGGCCTGCCGTGCCGAATTCGGCGAAGAGCAACCGCTGAAAGGCGCGCGCATCGTCGGATCGCTGCACATGACCATCCAGACCGCCGTTCTCATCGAGACGCTGGTCGCGCTGGGCGCCGACGTGCGCTGGGCGTCGTGCAACATCTTCTCGACGCAGGACCACGCGGCCGCGGCAATTGCCGCCAGCGGCACGCCGGTCTTCGCCGTGAAGGGGCAGACGCTGGAAGAGCACTGGGACTACCTCGACAAGTCCTTCATGTTCGAGGAAGGCCCGAACATGATCCTCGATGACGGCGGCGATGCGACGCTCTACGTCCTGCTCGGCGCTCGCGCCGAGGCGGGCGAGGACATCATCCCGGTGCCGCAGTCCGAGGAAGAGGCCGTCATCAAGGCGCAGATCAAGAAGCGCATGGAGGCGAGCCCCGGCTGGTTCACCAAGGTTCGCGACCAGATCAAGGGCGTCTCGGAAGAGACCACCACTGGCGTGCACCGTCTCTACGAGCTGCAGAAGAACGGCCAGCTGCCGTTCCCGGCGATCAACGTCAACGACTCGGTGACCAAGTCGAAGTTCGACAACAAGTACGGCTGCAAGGAATCGCTCGTGGACGGCATCCGCCGCGCCACCGACACGATGATGGCCGGCAAGGTCGCCGTGGTCTGCGGCTACGGTGACGTGGGCAAGGGCTCGGCAGCCTCGCTCGCCGGCGCCGGCGCCCGCGTGAAGGTGACCGAAGCCGACCCGATCTGCGCACTTCAGGCCGCCATGGACGGGTTCGAGGTCGTACTGCTCGAGGACGTTGTCGGCAGCGCCGACATCTTCGTCACCACAACCGGCAACAAGGACGTGATCCGCATCGAGCACATGCGCGAGATGAAGGACATGGCCATCGTCGGCAACATCGGCCACTTCGACAACGAGATCCAGGTTGCGCAGCTGAAGAACCACAAGTGGACCAACATCAAGGACCAGGTAGACATGATCGAGATGCCCTCGGGCTCGCGCATCATCCTGCTGTCCGAAGGTCGTCTGCTGAACCTCGGCAACGCCACCGGCCACCCGTCCTTCGTGATGTCGGCCTCCTTCACCAACCAGACGCTCGCCCAGATCGAGCTGTGGAAGAACGGCGAAGGCTACGACAACAAGGTCTACATCCTGCCCAAGCACCTCGACGAGAAGGTCGCGCGCCTGCACCTTGGCCGGATCGGCGTGAAGCTGACCACGCTCACCCCCGAGCAGGCCGCCTATATCGGCGTGGCGCCGGAAGGCCCCTTCAAGCCCGAGCACTACCGCTACTGAGCCGTCTCCGCGGGCCTGCCCGCAGCACTGGCATTTCTGCAGCGCCCCGGCCCGTCGCCGGGGCGTTTTGCCGTCCGGGGGTTGCGCCGCGGCGCGAAGGGCGGTGCGGTGCCCGCAACGGATTCGAAAGGGAAGACCATGAGAGTCATCATTCACGGTGTGGGCGCCATCGGCGGTGTCGTGGGCGCGGCGCTGATCGAGGCCGGGACCGAGGGTCTGGGAATCGCCCGCGGGCGGATGCTGGCGGCGCTGCAGGCGGACGGGATCCGCATGATCAGCCACCGCGGCACCGTCGAGCTGCCGTTCCCCTGTGTCGCCCACCCCTCGGAGATCACCTTCCGGCCCGACGACGTGGTGCTGCTCTGCGTGAAGGGGCAGGACACGGCGGCGGCGCTCGAGGACCTGCGGGCGGCAGGGATGACCGACCAGCCGCTGTTCTGCTGCCAGAACGGAGTCGCCAACGAGCGGGTGGCGCTGCGCTATTTCCCCAACGTGCACGGCGTCACGGTGATGATGCCCGCGACCTATCTCGAGCCGGGCGAGGTCATCACCCACGGCGCGCCCTGCTACGGGCTGTTTGCGCTCGGCCGCTACCCCGGCGGCACCGATGCCGCCGACGAGGCGCTGAAGCAGGCGCTGGAGCGCGCCAACATCGCGGCCTTCACCTCGGCCGAGGTGATGCGCACGAAATACGGCAAGCTGCTGATGAACCTCGGCAACATCGTCGACGCGCTGCTGCCGCTCGGGGTCGACCGGCCGCGCTTCACCGACCGGCTCAAGGCCGAGGCGACCGCGGTGTTCGAGGCCGCGGGCATCGGCTGGGAGGACGTGGGCCTCGACAACCCGCAGCGCAAGGACGTGATGCAGATCGTCGAGATCGAGGGCACGCCGCGCCCGGGCAGTTCGACCCGGCAGAGCCTCGCGCGGGGGGCGGGCAGCGTCGAGACCGACTACCTCAACGGCGAGATCGCGCTGCTGGGCCGCCTGCATGGCGTGCCGGTGCCGCTGAACGCGACGCTGACCGCGCTCGCCGCCGAGCGGGTGGCGAGCGGGCAGGGGGCCGGCAGCATTTCCGAGGACGAGCTCGAGCGCCTGTACGCCTCCTGAGAGGGGGCTCCCGGCGGGACGGGCAGGAGCCTCCGGCGGGAGTTTATCGGGCAAGATGAAGGCCTGACGGTCGTTACGAAAGTGACACCGTTCGGCAATCATCCCGTCACCGGGAAGCGGTAGCAGCGGTCATCCTCTTTCAATCATGGATGATCCTCATGCGTCTTTCGCTTTCCGTCTTCGCCGTTGCCGCGGTTCTCGCCGCGCCCGCCCTCGCCGAAGAGAGCTTTCCCGCCACCCTCGCCGGCCACGCCTTCCTGCCGGCGCTGTCGCTGGTCGAGCCGCCGGCCGACGCGCCGCGCGATGCCTGGATCTCGGGCAAGTTCACCGGTGCCGCCCGCAACGAGCAGGCGATGAGCGTGATGGGCGACGTCGGCAAGAGCTACGGCGGCCACGCCACCGGGATCGCGGTTCCGTTCATCGGCCAGCCGGTGCAGGGCATGTCGGGCTTCGCGATGACCCGGGCCGAGGACGGCAGCTGGTACACGCTCACCGACAACGGTTTCGGCAACAAGCGCAACTCGCCCGACGCGATGCTGTTCTTCCACAAGATGGCGCCGGATTTCGAGACCAACACGGTGGAGCGCCGCGACACGATCTTCCTGTCGGACCCCGACCACAAGGTGCCGTTCCGCATCGCCTATGAAGGCACCGAGAGCCGCTACCTGACCGGCGCCGATTTCGACCCCGAGTCGATCCAGGTGCTGGGCGACGAGATCTTCATCGGCGAGGAATTCGGCCCCTACATCATCCGCGCCACGCTCGACGGCGTGGTCAAGGAGGTCTACGCCACCGAGCTCGACGGCAAGACCCTGACCGGGCCGGACACTTACAGCGTCTTCGTTCCCGCCGCCGCCGGCACCGATTTTCAGGTGCAGCGTTCGGGCGGCTACGAGGGCATGGCGCTGCAGCCGGGCACCGATATGCTCTGGGCGATGCTCGAGAAGCCGATCCTGCTCGACGGCGGCGAGACCGAGGGTCCGTTCCTGCGTGTCATCCAGTTCGACCCGAAGGCGGGCGCCTGGACCGGCGAGAGCGTGAAGTTCCAGCTGGCCGAGGGCGCGACCGCCATCGGCGACTTCAACTTCATCGACGAGACCCGCGCGCTGGTGATCGAGCGTGACAACGGCGAGGGCGACGCGGCGCAGGGCTGTGCCGAGGGCGCGACCGATCTCTCGGCCTGCTACCCGCACCCGGCCATGGTGAAGAACATCGTGCTCGTCGACATGTCCGACGTCGACGAGGACGGTTTCGTGCGCCGCATCGGCCACATCGACCTGCTCGACATCGCCGATCCCGACGGCATCGCGCTTGACGGCATGAAGCCCGCGGAAGGCCCGTTCACCTTCCCGTTCTTCACCATCGAGGACGTGGCCCGCGTCGACGAGACCCACATCCTCGTCGCCAACGACAACAACCTGCCGTTCTCGGGCGGCCGCGAGATCGGCGTCGCCGCGAACAACGAGTTCATCCTGCTGTCGGTGCCGGAACTCCTGTCGGCGGAATGACCCAACGGCCGGGGGCGGGCAGGCGCCTGTCCCCGGACCCTTTCCGGCCCGTCATCGCAGGGGCTTGCGCCTGGGCGGCGCCTCGGCCTCGGTGCGGGGCGGGAAGCCGATGGCGAGGATCAGCCCCGCCACAAGGATCAGCGCGTGGGGCAGGAAGACGCCGGGATAGAGCAGCATCAGGAACGGTCCCGCGCCCTCGGGCTGGCCGAACCACGCCTGCATCCCCGCCATCAGCCCGTCCCAGTTCGAGACGTGCATCTCGTTCCAGAGCCCCATCACCGGCACGATGGCCTCGCAGCCGGCCTCGAGTCTTTCGAGCACGCGCTCGTAGCCCTGCTGCCAGGACTTGAAGAGCGCGTCGATCCACCAGAAGGGGACGGTGCTGAGCGTCGCGAGCACCAGCGCGATGCGGCCGTTCCTTGTCACCGAGTTGCTGTAGGCCGCCAGCATCCCCGCAAGCGCCACCGTAACCGACCAGCCCTTGAGGGTCAGCGAGTAGCCGTTGAAGCTCTCGTAGGCGCTGAAGACCATGCTGTATTGCGTGGCCGCATCCGTGCAGTCCATGGTGTTCCTCTCCCTGAATGGCAGGAGGCGCGGACGCCTCCCGCCGGTGCGCCCCGGTCAGGCGAAGCGCTTGATCTCTCCCGATTTGAGCCGCGCGTTGTAGCTGTTCAGTTCGGCCTTCACGATCGGCATCAGGAAGTAGAGCCCGAAAATGTTCACCAGCCCCATCGCGAAGATCGCGGCGTCGGAGAAGTCGATCACCGGGCCGAGGTTCATCGCCGCGCCGATGATGACGAAGACGCAGAACAGGATCTTGAAGGACAGCTCCTGCGCCTTGCCCTCGCCGAACATGTAGGTCCACGCCTTGAGGCCGTAGTAGCTCCAGGAGATCATCGTGGAGAAGGCGAAGAGGATCACCGCGATCGCGAGGATGTAGGGGAACCAGCTCAGCGCCGAGCCGAAAGCGGCCGAGGTCAGCGCCACGCCCGAGACGTCGCCCACGGTCTCGACCCGGCCGAGCTCGGCGTTCCAGAGGTAGTTGCCGGTCTCGGGGTCGACCTGCAGCACGCCGGTGATGATGATCACGAGCGCGGTCATGGTGCAGATCACCACGGTGTCGATGAAGGGTTCGAGCAGCGACACGAAGCCTTCGGTGATCGGCTCCTTGGTCTTCACCGCCGAGTGCGCGATGGCGGCCGAGCCCACGCCCGCCTCGTTCGAGAAGGCGGCGCGCTTGAAGCCCTGGATCAGCGCGCCGACGAGCCCGCCCGCGACGCCCGCGCCGGTGAAGGCGCCGTCGAAGACCTCACCGAAGGCCCAGCCGATCCTGTCGTAGTTGATCAGCAGCACGATCAGCGCGGTGCCGACGTAGAGCACGCCCATGAAGGGCACGATCTTCTCGGTCACCTGTGCGATGGACTTCAGGCCCCCGACGATGACGGCAAAGACGATGGCCGCGAAGATCACGCCGGTGATCCAGCCCGGGTAGTCGCCGACGATGTTGACGAGCTGCGCATGGGCCTGGTTGGCCTGGAACATGTTGCCGCCGCCGAGCGAGCCCAGCACGCAGAAGATCGCGAAGAGAATCGCCAGCCCCTTGCCGAGTCCGCCGAAGCCGCGCACCGCCATGCCCTTGGACAGGTAGTACATCGGCCCGCCCGAGACGGTGCCGTCCGGGTACTCGTTGCGGAACTTCACGCCGAGGGTGCATTCGGTGAATTTCGAGGCCATGCCCATGAGGCCCGCGAGGATCATCCAGAAGGTGGCTCCGGGGCCGCCGATGGAGACCGCCACCGCGACGCCCGCGATGTTGCCGAGGCCTACTGTGCCTGAAAGCGCCGTGGCGAGGGCCTGGAAGTGACTGACCTCGCCCGCGTCATTGGGGTCGGAGTACTTGCCCGACACCAGCGCGATGGAATGCGGGAACGAGCGGAACTGCACGAAGGCGAAATAGAGGGTGAAGATCGTCGCCGCGATCACCAGCCAGAGCACGATCCACGGGAACGAGGTGCCGGGAAAGGGCGAGAAGATGAAGCTGACGAAGGGGCCGGTGACGGCGCCGACGACCGAGTTGATGGTCTCGTCGATGGTCTGGGCCTGCGCGGCGGCACCCGAGAGCGCGAAGCCGGCGGCGAGGGGAAAGGCTTTTCTGTCAAACATTCCGGTGTCTCCTTGGCTCAGGGCACAATGACTGTGGGGACGGGGGCGACCTGCGCGAGCCCCAGAGGGACCGAGCCGAAGACCCGCGCCGCCATGGAGTTCGAGCCCGCCCGGCCCACGAAGATCACCGTCGCTCCGGCGGTCTTGGTCTCTTCCAGGATCAGCTCGACGACCTGGCCGTAGCGGATCTTGCCGTCCGCCGGGACGCCGGCGGCCTCGCATTTCGCCAGTGCAGGCGCCATGACGACCTCGTTGGCGCGGGCGAGTTCCTGCTTGCGCCGGCCGTGACGCTCTTCCACTTCCTGCGGGGTGAGGAAGGAGTAGGGCGACCATTCGAGCACGTGGATCAGCAGCAGCCGGGCGCCTTCGGCCTTGGCGCGATGGATCGCGTAGTCGAGCACGTTGGGGTCGTCTGGGTCGCCCTCGTAGGCGACGACGAATGTTTCTGAACTCATTGCGACTGTCCCTTTTTGTCTTTAATCCGCCAGCCCGCGGCGCGAAATCGGTGCGTCACGGATGCGACAATGCTGGGCGAGGGGTGCTGCAGCTGTCACGAGATTTTTTCATATCAACCTGAAATTGTGAGATTCTCGCGGAATTTCGCCGTGAATTGCAGAAACGCAGCAGCGCAAAAGTCTTTTTCTCTGCGTCCATGGCGATAAGCTGGGGCCGTTCGCGGCACCGGATCCGCGACTCTGGGGCGGGACATCCGCCAGGAACGGGAGGAGACACCATGGGCAAACGAGACGAGCTGATCGCGAAATACGCTGACGATCTGCGCGGGAAATGCGGGATGGAGCCAGACATGGACCTGCTGACCAAGGTCACCATCGGCTGCGGTCCGGCGATCTACAACGACGACGCCTCGACCGTCGCCGCCACGCAGGAGGGCGAGCTCGAAACGGTGAAGACCAACTTCCTGATGCGCAAGCTGGGCCTGCCGGACGGGCCCGAGCTGATGGATGCGATCAACTCGGTGATCGAGACCTACGGCCGGTCCGAGCGCAACAAGTACCGCGCCGTGGTCTACTACCTGCTGGTGAAGCACTTCGGGAAGGAAGGCGCCTACGCCTGATCCATCCACCGCGCGTGGCGCCCGGGTCTTAACCGGGCGTTGCCGTTTTCCATCAGGGTTTTAGACAGTTCGCCTTTGCTCCTGGGGTGTGGAATCGTGTAGAACCGGGGGGTGGCCAGAAGGCCGGAACCGGATCGAACCGATCACATGTGGGAGCATGGGTGGGGTGAGAGCGGGGTTCGGCCTCTGACCGGACCCCGTTTCGCCGTTTGGCGGAGGGGTTACTCAGCCTGGGTCTGTGACCGCGATGGTCGGTCCGGGGGACGTCGGCGGCAATGGCCGTACGGGGCCGTTCTTCTTCCGCCCGCAAAGAACGAGCCCCCGGCTCTTTGAGCCCGGCAAACTCAGCCCGACACCTCAGCCCTGAAACAGCTTCAGCACCAGCCCCATCAGCGCACAGCCGAAGGTGGCGTAGGCGCCGTTGATCAGCGTCAGCCGGAAGGGGCGCATCTCGCAGGCGTTGTTGATCATGATCCACGGCGAGATGAAGAAGAGCCCGCTGCCCGGCCCCGCCCCGAGGGCCGCGCCCGGCGAGGGGATGCCGCCCATGCCGAAGATGTGGCGCGTCATGCCCGCGACCAGAAGCATCGCCTCGGCGGAAAGGACGAAGGGAAGGGGGCTGCCGCCCTTGGGCTTGCCGGGTTCGTCGCATTCGATGCCGGTGGCCGCCAGCCACGCCTTCGAAAGGGTCATCTAACACCGCTAACACCGCGCCCGGGATCCACCCGGCCGCCGCCGCCACGATCACCGCCAACGGTCCCATTGCCGAAATCTCCCGTTCTGACGTGTCAGACGCGGAACCTCTGCCAGGTCGGCGCAGGTGCGCCTAGAGTTCGATCCCGGCCATGGCACAGATCGCGTGCCATTCGTCCTCGGTCACCGGCTGCACCGACAGGCGCGAGTTCTTCACCAGCACCATGTCCGTGAGGCGCGGGTCGGCCTTGATGTCGTCGAGGGTGACCGGGGTGCGGGCCGGGGCCAGCGCGCGGATGTCGACGCACTCCCAGCGGTCATCGTCGGTCGAGCTGTCGGGGTGCGACTCGGCGCTGACCTCGACCGCGCCCACGATCGCCTTCTCCTTGAGGGAATGGTAGAAGAAGCCGCGGTCGCCGAGCGCCATCTCGCGCATGAAGTTGCGGGCCTGGTAATTGCGGACGCCGGTCCATTCCTCGCCCGCGTCACCCTTGGCGACCTGGTCTTCCCAGGACCAGGCCGAGGGCTCTGACTTGAAGAGCCAGTATTTCATCAGATCACCTTCTTCCATGCCATCAGCTCGACGCTCTCGAAGAGCCCGGCCTTGGCGTAGGGATCGTTGGCGGCCCAGTCCTGCGCCGCGCTCATGTCGGTGACGTCGAGGATCACGAGGCTGCCCGCCATGTCGCCGGCGTCATCCAGCAGCGGACCCGCCTGCGTCACGACGCCGGTCGAGTCGATGTAGGCGAGATGGGCATCGCGGTTGTCCTTGCGGGTCTGCAGGGCGCCTTTCTTGTCCTTGGCGATGAGGGCGATCAGCATGTCATTCTTCCTTCAATGGTCGGTTGAGCAGGTAACGGATGGCCTCGGTGACGCTGGTGCCGCCGGTCGACACCTCGTGCACCATCGCGCAGATCGGCAGGTCGACGCCCAGCTTCGCGGCAAGGCGGGTGACGGCTTCGGCGGTCTTTACGCCCTCGACGGTGAGATGGGCATCGAAGTTCTCGCCACGGCCGAGCGCAAGGCCGAAGCGGTAGTTGCGCGACAGCTCCGACGTGCAGGTGAGCGCAAGGTCGCCAAGGCCGCAGAGTCCCGCCAGCGTCTCGGGCCGGGCGCCGAGCCGGGCCGCGAGGCGGGTCATCTCGGCGAAACCGCGGGTCATCAGCGCGGCGCGGGCGCTGTCGCCCATACCTTCGCCGATGCAGGCGCCGCAGGCGATGGCGATGACGTTCTTCAGCGCGCCGCCCAGCTCGGCCCCGGTGGTGTCGGTGGTGCGGTAGAGCCGCAGCGCCCCGGTGGAGAGTTCATGCTGCAGCGCCTCGCCCGCGGCCTCGTCCCGGCAGGCGAGCGTGAGCGCCGTGGGCAGGTTGCGGGCGATGTCGTCGGCGAAGCTCGGGCCGGTGAGGATCGCGGGGATGGCCTTGGGCTTGGCATGGGCGATGACGCCGGTGGGCCCGGTCAGCTCGGCCAGATCGACGCCCTTGCAGCAGGCCACCAGCCGCTGCCCGGCGAGCGGCGCGGCGATGCGCGACAGCAGATCGTGCAGCGACTGCATCGGCACCGCCAGCAGCAGAGTTTCGGCCTGTGCCACCGCGTCGATATCGGTGCTCGCGGTGATCGTGTCGGGCAGGGTGATCGCGGGCAGGCGCGGGGCGCGGTGCTCGTGGTTGATCGCGTCGACGGTGGCGGCGTCGCGGGCCCAGATGCGCGGGGCGTGGCCCTCGCGGCTCAGGCTCAGCGCCAGCGCGGTGCCGAAGGCACCCGCCCCGAGCACCGCGACGCTCATGCCTTGGCGCCCTTCTTGCCCGAGCCCAGCAGGGGGGCTGCGCTGCGGTCGAGCGGCCAGCGCGGCCGGGCCGAAAGCGCCATGTCCGAGGTCTCGCCCGCGGCCAGCAGCTCGGATCCGGCGTAGGCGATCATCGCCGCGTTGTCGGTGCAGAGCCGCAGCGGCGGCGCGGTGAAGCGTACGCCATGCTCGGCGCAGAGCGTCTCGAGCCCGGCCCGGATCGCCTGGTTCGCGGCGACGCCGCCGGCGATGGCGAAGGCGGGCTCGGCGGGCGCTTCGGCAAGGTAGAGCGCCAGCGCGCGGCGGGTCTTTTCGCGCAGCACGTCACGCACCGCGGCCTGGAACCCGGCGCAGAGATCGGCGCGGTCGGCCTCGTGAAGCCCGCCCTGCGCCTCGACCAGCCGGTCGCGCAGGCGCAGCAGAGCGGTCTTGAGGCCGGAGAAGCTGAGGTCGCAGCCCTCGCGGTCGAGCAGCGGGCGCGGGAAGGCGAAGCGGCGCTCGTCGGCGCCCACCGCCGTGGCCTCGACCGAGGGGCCGCCGGGTTGCGGCAGGCCGAGCAGCCGCGCGGTCTTGTCGAAGGCCTCGCCCGGGGCGTCGTCGATGGTGCCGCCGAGCCGGGTGAAATCCTGCGCGCCGCGCACGATAAGGAACTGGCAATGCCCGCCCGAGACCAGCAGCATCAGGTAGGGATAGCTGAGCCCGTCGGTGAGCCGCGGCGTCAGCGCGTGGCCGGCGAGGTGATTCACCCCCACGAGCGGCCTGCCGAGTCCCGCCGCGAGCCCCTTGGCCATCATCACGCCGGAGAGCACGCCGCCGATCAGCCCGGGCCCGGCGGTGACCGCCACCGCGTCGACGTCGTGGAGGGAAATCCCGGCCTGCGCCACCGCCTGCTCGACCGCCAGATCCAGCTTTTCCGCGTGGGCACGGGCGGCGATCTCGGGGACGACGCCGCCGAAGGCCGCGTGCAGCTCGGTCTGGCCCATCACCACCGAGGACAGGATCTCGCGGCCACGCAGCACCGCCGCGGCGGTGTCGTCGCAACTGCTTTCCAGCCCGAGGAGGATCTTGTCCGGCATGTCCGCGTCCATTGCAAAGCCCTTCCCATGCAGCTACCACCTGCGTATTCGCCTCACAATGCCAGACCGCCCATGGCCCAGCCCGACCCTGTCCTGCTTCTGACCCGTCCCGACGCGGCGTCGCGGCGGTTCGCGTCGGACCTCGAAGCCGAGGGGCTGACCGGGACCCGCGTCATCACCAGCCCGCTGATCCGGATTTCCGTGAACGGCCCGCTGCCCGAGATGTCGGACATCCGCGGCGTGATCTTCACCTCGGCCAATGGCGTCTCCTCGTACCGGGTGCTTGGCGGCGCGGTGCTGCCGCTCTGCTACACGGTGGGCGACGCCACGGCGGCGGCGGCGCGGGCGGCGGGCTTCTCGCCCCGCAGCGCCCGGGGCAATGCCGACGCGCTCGTGCAGTTCATCACCCGCGAGGCGCCGGCGGGGCCGCTGCTGCACCTGCGCGGACGGCACGGCAAGGGCGATGTCGCGGCGCGGCTCACCGCGGCGGGCATCCCGACCCGCGAGGCCGAACTCTATGACCAGCCTGCACAGGAATTGAGCGCCGCGGCGAAAGCGGTGCTCGATGGCGATGCGCCCGTGATCGTTCCGCTTTTCTCTCCGCGCAGCGCAGCCCAGTTTGCGCAGGTGGTCCAGGGACGCGCGCCGCTTTTCGTCGCAGCGATGAGCGGGGATGTGGCCGCGGCGCTGGGCGGGCTATATGTGAGTCGACTCGAAATTCCGAAGCATCCGGATGCGGCCCATATGCGTTCGGCTGTGATTGGTTTACTGAAAGACTGCGGGGCGCTTGTTAAGGGTCACGGGTCTGTGAAAGGTTAGACAGGCACGGGTAACGTGCCGCACGAACGAATTTGAAAGGGTGGAGCGTGGCCGACGAGAAAAAGCCAGTGGACGGCACCGAGGACAACGCCGAGGTCGATGCGGCGAAGTCTCCCGAGACCGAGCTGACGCCGGAGACCGCTTCCGGCACGGTGGTGACCGAGGACGAGGACGCGAAGAACGTCACCGGAGACGAGGCCGAGACCTCCGGGCCGGGCGGGGACACCATCGTGGCCGAGGGGCTCGACACGGTGTCCGCGGGCGACGAGACGCTCCCCGACGGGGCCGACACCATCGGTGACGAGACGCTGACCGCAGACGCTGACACGGTTGTCATCGGTGACGACACGGTGACCGGCGACGACAGCGTCGCACCGGGGGACGAGACGGTGACCGGGGACGACACGATCTCCGACGATGCCGCCGCAACCGACGCCTCGGGGCTCTACGACGATGACCGCATCCATTCCGCCGGCGAGGCGACGCTGCTGAGCGAGGAGGCGACTGTCGCCGGCCCCGATGCATCCGAGACCCCTGCCGAAGACACGCCCGGGACCCGCGCGCCCGAACCCGTCGTGGCACCGACCCCCGTGGTCCAGGAACGCGTCGTCGAGCGCAAGGGCGGCTTCGGCTCGGCCCTGATCGGCGGCGTGATCGCCGCGGCGCTGGGTTACGGTGCCGCTGCCTACCAGAACGGTGGCTGGCCGTTCGCCGGGGACGGGGACACGTTCCAGGAAGAGACCACCGCCGCGCTTTCCGACCAGACCGCCCGCATCGACGCGCTGGCGGACGAGGTGAAGACGGCGACCGACACCGCCAACGGCATCGACCTTTCGGGGCTCGAAGGCTCGGTCGGCGAGCTTCAGGGCCAGATCGACACCGCCTCGGGCAATTTCGACGGCCTCTCGGGCCGGCTCGACGAACTCGCGGGCCGCATCGACGCGCTCGAGCGCAAGCCGGTCGAGGAATCGGTCTCGCCCGAGGCGATGGCCGCCTACGAGAACGAGCTGAACCTGCTGCGCGACGCCATCGCCCAGCAGCGGCTCGAGGTCGAGCAGATGACCAAGCAGGCGCTCGAGGCCGAGGCCAATGCCGAGGGTCAGGCGGCGGTTGCCAAGGCCCGCGCGGCGCTCTCGGAGGTCACCGCGGCGCTCACCGACGGTGAGCCCTATGCCGAGCCGCTGGGCACCATGCAGGAAAACGGCGTGACAGTGCCCGACGCGCTGGCCGCGCCCGCTACCGAGGGGGTCCCGACCCTATCGGCGCTGGTCGAAGAGTATCCGCCGCTCGCCCGTGACGCACTCTCCGCCGCGCGCATGGCAGAGTCCGAGACCGAGGGCGGCACTGAGCGCTTCGCCACCTTCCTGTCGAACCAGCTCGGCGTCCGGTCGGTGACCCCGCGCGAGGGCGACACCGCCGATGCGGTACTGTCCCGCGCCGAGGCGGCGCTGCGCTCGGGCGATCTGCCCGCCGCGCTCTCCGAGCTCGGCACGCTGCCGGACGAGGCCAAGGCACCGCTCGCGGACTGGATCTCGCGCGCTCAGACCCGCGCCGATGCGGTCGCCGCCGCCGACGCGGTGTCGCTGGAACTGAACAAGGAATAAGGGTCGCAACATGCTCTGGTCACTCCTGAAGATCATCCTCTTCGTCGCCGTCGTCGCGGCCCTGACCCTTGGCGCCGGCTACGTGATGGAGAGTCACGGCGGCATCCAGATCACCGCCGGCGGCTACGAGTTCAACCTCGGGCCGCTGCAGTCGGTGATCGCGGTCATCGTGCTGGTGATCGCGCTCTACGTCGTCTTCAAGCTGGTCTCGCTGCTGATCGCGTTGTTGAAGTTCATCAACGGCGACGACACCGCGCTGTCGCGCTATTTCGACCGCAACCGCGAGCGCAAGGGTTACCACGCGCTGGCCGAGGGCATGCTGGCGCTCAGCTCGGGCGAGGGCAAGCTGGCCATGGCCAAGGCGCAGAAGGCCGACCGCTACCTGCACCGCCCGGCGCTCACCAACCTGCTGACCGCGCAGGCCGCCGAGATGACCGGCGACACCCGCAAGGCGGAAGAGGTCTACAAGAAGCTCATCGCCAACGACGAGACCCGTTTCGTCGGCATCCGCGGCATGATGAAGCTGAAGCTCGCCAAGGGCGACACCGACACGGCGCTGAAGCTCGCCGAGCGGGCCTTTGCGCTCAAGCCCAAGCATGCCGAGATTCAGGACACGCTGCTGCAGCTGCAGGCGCAGAAGCACGACTGGCGCGGCGCGCGCCAGACGCTGTCGGCCAAGCTCAAGCACGGCGCCCTGCCGCGCGACGTCTACCGCCGGCGCGACGCGGTGCTGGCGCTGTCCGAGGCCAAGGACATCTTCGCCGAGGACAAGCCCATCGAGGCGCGCGAGGCGGCGATCGCTTCGGCCAAGGGCTCGCCGGATCTCATCCCCGGAGCCTGCATGGCGGCACGGTCCTACATCGCCAAGGGCGAGCCGAAGAAGGCCGTCCGGGTGCTCAAGAAGACCTGGAGCGTCGAGCCCCACCCCGACCTTGCCGCGGCCTTTGCCGAGATCGTGCCGGACGAGACCCCGGCGGAGCGCATGAAGCGGTTCCGCGCGCTCACCTCGCTGCGGGTGAACCACCGCGAGACCCGGCTGCTCAAGGCCGAGCTGGCGCTGGCCGCCGAGGACTTCCCCGAGGCACGCCGTGCGCTCGGCGATCTGGTCGAGACCGAGCCGGATGCCCGTGTGCTGACCATCATGGCCGCCATCGCGCGTGGCGAGGGGGCCGGCGAGGCCGAGGTCCGCGGCTGGCTGGCAAAGGCGCTTGTGGCGCCGCGCGGCCCGCAGTGGGTCTGCGACAGCTGCAACCACATCCACGCCGAGTGGGTGCCGATCTGCGAGAACTGCGGTGGCTTCGACACCCTGAGCTGGAAGACCCCGCCGCAGTCCGATGCGGTGCCGCCGGGGGCCGAGATGCTGCCGCTGATCGTGGGGGCCATCGACGACAAGGCCGACGAGAAGAGCGCCGCCGAAGCCGCGGCCGAAGCGCCCGAGATCCTCACCCCGAACCCGCCCTCCGACACCGGTGCCGCGGCGGCCACGGCCCCCGCGACCGAGGTCGAGGACGCCGAGGAGGTGACCGGCGAGCGGCCGAAGGAAGAGGCGAAATAAGCTCTTCCATACGGGCGGCCCCGGTGCTAAGAGGCCGCCCACCAGTGCCGGTGTAGCTCAGCTGGTAGAGCACGTCATTCGTAATGATGGGGTCGGGGGTTCGAGTCCCTTCACCGGCACCACTTTCCCCTACCGAGAAAGTCGACCCACCCGACGCCCCCCTTCGCGGGGGCTTCGTCGTTTGTGGACCGGCGCCGCCACACCGGCGTGATGACGCCAGAGGCGGTGTTTCCGAAACCGGGAACGCACGCGATGGAAATGCTGATTTGACTTCCCGCGCCGCCGCGCACTAGGCACGGGTGTCCATGGCGGGTCAGGCTTGCCATGCCTTTCGCATCGCTCCGGGGCTGCAGGCCCCGCCCATAGGGATTGTTCAGGCGTGTTCGAGTCCTTCTTCCCCAAACCCAAGCAGTTTTTCCTCTCGGTCCTGCTCTGGACCGCTTTCGGGATGCTCGTCTGGTACGGCGTCGGTACGCAGATCGGCTCGATGATAGGCTTCGACCTGCAGGACGCGGGCGAGCCCGTGGTGGGGATCGCGTATTTCTACACCCCGTCCTTCCTGTGGTTCTACGTCTTCTACGTGGTCTGGGTGGCGCTCTTCGCGGCGTTCTGGTTCCTCTACCATCCGCACCGCTGGCAGATGTGGTCGATCCTCGGCTCGGCCTTCATCCTGTTCACCACCTATTATGGCGTGCAGGTCAGCGTCGCGATCAACAACTGGCGCCGGCCGTTCTTCGACGAGTTCCAACAGGCGCTCTCGGGGGATGGGTCGGTCACCGCAGGGGATCTCTACGAGCTGATCGTGATCTTCGCCGAGATCGCGCTGGTCTCGACGGTGATCTACGTGGTCACCCGGTTCTTCGTCAGCCACTACGTGTTCCGCTGGCGCACCGCGATGAACGACTACTACATGTCGCGCTGGTCGACGATCCGCAACATCGAGGGCGCCTCGCAGCGGGTCCAGGAAGACACCATGCGCTTCGCCACCATCATGGAGGGGCTCGGGGTGTCGGTCGTGGATGCGCTGATGACGCTGATCGCCTTCCTGCCGGTGCTCTGGGGGCTCTCGCAATATGTCACCGAGTTGCCGCTGGTGGGCGCGATCCCACACCCGCTTTTCGTGGCGCTGATCTTCTGGGCCGCCTTCGGCACCGGGCTTCTGGCGCTGGTGGGCATCCGGCTGCCGGGGCTCGAGTTCCTCAACCAGCGGGTCGAGGCCGCCTACCGCAAGGAGCTGGTCTATGGCGAGGACGACCCCTCGCGGGCGCAGCCGCCGACCGTGGCGCAGCTTTTCTCCAACGTCCGGCACAACTACTTCCGGCTCTACTTCCACTACATGTATTTCAACGTCGCGCGCGGTCTCTACCTGCAGGCGGACAACATCTACGTGAACATCATCCTCGTGCCGACCATCGTGGCGGGGAAGATCACGCTGGGCCTCTGGCAGCAGATCCTCACCGCCTTCGGGCAGGTCAGCGGCTCGTTCCAGTTCCTCGTGAACTCCTGGACCACCATCGTCGAGCTTCTGTCGATCTACAAACGCCTGCGCGCCTTCGAGGCGACCTTCCGCGGTGAGGAACTGTCCGAGATCGAGAAGGTCATCGGCGAAGAGGGGTTTGCCCAGCCCATCCCCGACCCGGCGCCGGGCGAGGGCGGGCACAAGCAGGTGCACGACTTCGAGAAGTGACGCCCGGAACCGGGCCGCGCCTCAGGTTGCGCAGCCCGACCGCAGGGCCGGCGCATCCCCGGTGCCGTCCTGCGCCCATGCTGCGAGGCTCTCGAACGATCGGGCCACCGCCTCGGCGCCCGGGTCGGCCTGTCCCTTGAGCTGATCGGCATTGATGTAGGCCGAGCGTCCGGCCTTGGCTGCGCGGTGCGGTCGGCGCCGTTCTCGGCCAGCGCCCCCGCGATCTTGTTCACGAAGAGCGTGCCCGCCACACCGCGCGCCTGCGGCAGGCTGGGCAGGGCGATGTCTTCATCGACCACCACCATCGCGACATTGAGCCCGAAGGCCCCGGCGCACTCGGCGGCGAGGCCGAAGTTCAGCCGGACGCCGGTGTCGTTCTTGATGATCGGCAGGCAGCCCGCCGGGCCGGTCACCGCGAGGATGCCCGCAAGCACCGCGTCGACCGAGGACGAGGCAAAGACGTCGCCGCAGATCGCCGCGGTCGGAATGCCCGCGCCGACGAAGCCCGCGTGGGCGGGCTCGTGCCCTAAGCTGCCGCCCGAGACCAGCGCCACGCGGGACTTGTCCCAGTCGGCGCGCAGCACCACCCGGATATGCGGGTACCCGTCGAGCCGCGCGAGCCGCCCGCCCGATGCCGAAACCACGCCGTCCACAGCCTCTGCGACGATGCCTTCCTTCAGGGTGACGAATTGGCTCATTGCGGTCTCCTCAGTGGACGCGGGCGCCGGAGGCGTCGAAAAGAACGGGGCTTCGGGGGGGATGCGCACGGTGTCCCCGAGCGCAGCGCGGTGTGCGGCTCGGTCAGCGTGCTCAGGGCGCCGTCCGAAAGGCGGGAGCCACTGGCCTCGCAGGAGCGCATCCGCATCGAGATCTACATCCGCGAGGCCCTCGGGGAGGACTGACGGCGCACCTTCCGGTGGCAGGATCGGCGGTGAAATTGCCCAGATCCTGCCCGGATGCCCGGAAAACTGGCCTGTAATAGTATATTATAACAGTCAATTGGACGGCTCAGGCAGGCAAATCCCGGTTTCTTTTTGTGTCACTGACAGCTTTCTCGCGAAAGGTCACGCCAGCGTTACATTCCTGCAGTCTGGGTCGCACCGGACGGCGCGCGTCATCGCGCGCCCATTGGGACACACCAAGGAGTTGACCATGAAGACGACCCTCTCCATCTCGTCCATCGCGCTGGTTTCCGCGACCGCTGCCATGGCACAGGACCTGCCGCAGGCCAGCAGCCAGTGGTTCACCGACGGTCAGGCGCACATCGAGGCCATGATGGCCCGCCAGCCCAACACCTCGCGCGCGAAGAACGTCATCGTGCTCGTCGCGGACGGCAACGGTGTCGGCACCAACTACGCCGTGCGCCTGATGGACGGCCAGCTGAAGGGCATGCTGGGCGAAGAGAATGTGCTTCCCTACGAGACCCCCGAGTTCCACTCGGCGCTGGTCAAGACCTACAACATCAACGCCCAGACCCCGGACTCCGCCCCGACCGCCGGCGCGATGAACACCGGCGTGAAGCAGCGCTTCAACCTCATCAACCTCGGTGAGAACGCGATCCACGACGATTGCTCGACCGTCGGCGGCAACGAGCTGACCACCTTCGCCGAGATCGTCTCGGGCCAGATGGACAAGTCGGTGGGCATCGTCTCGACCGCGCGCATCACCCACGCCACCCCGGCCGCCGTCTACTCGAAGACCGCCAACCGCAACTGGGAAGGCGAAGTCCCCGAGGGCTGCACCGCCCAGAAGGACATCGCGGCCCAGCTCATCGACCAGATGGAAGCCGGTGTCATCGACCTCGCCATGGGCGGCGGTCGCCGCTACTTCGCCGGTGAGGACGTGACCCTCGACGAGGGTGGCAACGGACGCCGTCCCGACGGTCAGAACCTGATCGAGAAGGCCACCGGCATGGGCGCCCAGTACGCCTGGAACACCGAGACCTTCAACCAGCTGACCCTCGATGGCACCACCCCGGTGCTGGCGCTGTTCAACGACAGCCACATGGAATACGAGGCCGACCGCGCCGATGACGACGAGCCCTCGCTCGCCGACATGACCAAGGCCGCCATCGAGTACCTGAGCCAGAACGAGAACGGCTACTACCTCGAGATCGAGGCCGGCCGCGTCGACCACGGTAACCACGACGGCAACGCCTACCGCACCCTGACCGACGGCGTCGCCTTCGCCGAGGCCGTCGCCATGGCCGACGAGCTGACCGATGACGCCGACACGCTGATCATCGTCACCGCCGACCACGAGCACGCCATCGCGTTCAACGGCTACTGCGGCCGCGGCTCCGACATCCTCGGCCTCTGCTACGATGTGGCGAAAGAGGGCGTCGAGCACTCCGACGAGCTGCTGCTCGCCGACGACGGCAAGCCCTACACCGTGATCGGCTACCTCAACGGCGCCGGCTCGGTGCTGAAGCAGGTCGAGGGCGGCAACGACTACGCCGGGTCGCGCGCCGAGCTGACCCAGGAAGAGACCACCGACATGGACTTCGTGCAGGAAGCGCTGATCCCGATGTCCTCCGAGACCCACTCGGGCGAAGACGTCGCCGTCTACGCCAAGGGCCCGTGGGCACACCTGTTCGACGGCACCATCGAGCAGAACGTGATCTTCCACGTCATGAACCAGGCCGTGACCGCCGAGTAAGGCCGGCCGCCACGACGCCAAAGCAGGGGGCGGCCGCGCCCCCTTGCCCGTTCCGGGGACCGGCCGCACACCGGGCCGGCCCGGAGGACCATCCCGGAAAGGACCTCGCCATGCTCACCCGACGCAGTTTCCTGATCTCCGCCGCCGCCACGCCGCTGGCCACTGCCGCCCGCGCCGAGGATGAGATGATCAAGGTCCGCGATCTCTACGAGCGCCGGGGAAACGATCTGTCCGAGCTCGCCACCGGGCTCGAGGGCAAGCGCATCCGGGTCGAGGGCTACATGGCGCCGCCGCTGAAGGCCGAAAGCAACTTCTTCGTGCTGACCCGGCGCCCGATGGCGGTCTGCCCGTTCTGCGAGACAGAGGCCGAGTGGCCCAACGACATCCTCGCCGTCTATGCCAAGCGCGTGGTCGAGGTGACCCCGTTCAACGTCAGGATCGTCACCTCCGGCGTGCTCGAGCTTGGGGCCTACAAGGACCCCGACACCGGCTTTCTGAGCATGGTGCGCCTTGCCGACGCCAGCTTCGCCTGAGGTGCCCATGTCCCTGTCCATGCCCATGTCCCTTTCCGTCACCGGGCTCGAGGTGCGCAGCCCGCGCGGCCGCGTGCTGCTGTCGCTGCCGTCGCTCGAGGTTCCGGGCGGCGCGCTGGTCGGCATCCGCGGCCCTTCGGGCGCGGGCAAGTCGACGCTGCTCTATGCGCTGGCCGGGCTGCTCGAGCGGGTCTCGGGGTCGGTGCGCTGGGGCGACACCGAGTTGCTGGCGCTGGGCGCAGGGCGTCGCACCGCGTTCCGTGCCGCCAATGTCGGCATGATCTTTCAGGATTTCCTTCTGTTCGAAGAGCTTGACGCGCCGGGCAACGCCGGCGTCACCGCGCTGTTCCGTCCCCGCGCCGAGCGCGCCGCCCTGCGGGCACGGGCCGAGGCGCAGCTCGCACGGCTGGGGCTCGATGATGCACAGCGCAGCGTCGCCAGCTTCTCGGGCGGCGAGCGCCAGCGCGTCGCCATCGCCCGCGCCATGGCCGCGCAGGCGCCGGTGCTGCTGGCCGACGAGCCCACCGCGAGCCTCGACCGCGCGGCCGCCGACCGGCTGATCGACGATCTCGTCCCCCTTGCGCGCGAGACCGGAACCACGCTGATCGCGGTCAGCCACGACCTGCATCTGTTCGAACGCATGGACCGGGTCCTGACGATCTCGGACGGCGCCCTGACCGAAGAGCGGAGTGTGACGGCATGAGCGACCTGTGGTATTCCCTGCCGAGCCTGCTGCAGGATGTCCTGAAGCTGGCGCTGCTGCTGCTACCCGGTCTGCTGGTGGGTACCATCGCCCTGCGTGGCTACGCGCCCTGGCCGCTCACCCGGGCCATCCTGACCCGCTTCCGCTGGTCGGCGGTTATGTTCGTGGCGCTGATCGCGATCTCGGTCGGCATGGGCATCGGCCTTCTGGCGCAGGAACGCGGGCTGCGCCGCGGCACCGCGCAGGCGGCGGACAAGTTCGACCTCGTGGTGGCGGCGCCGGGCAGCGAGCTGAGCGTGCTCTTCGCCGCGGTCTACCTGCAGCCCAGCGACATGGCGCTGCTCTCGGGCGAGGTCTACGACGAGATCGCCCGCAACGAGAAGGTCGCGGTCGCCGCGCCGCTCGCGTTCGGCGACAGCTACGGCACCTCGCCGCTGGTGGGCACCACCGAGGCCTTCGCCCGTTACCTTTCGGACGACAAGATCGAGGGGCGAATGTGGGCCGAGCATCACGAGGCCATCGCCGGCGCCTTCGTGCCGCTCGGGATCGGCGACGGCTTCGAGCCCGCGCATGGCATAGGCGAGGCCGCCGAGGACCACGCCCACGAGGGCGAGGGGCTCACGGTGGTCGGCCGCATGGCGCCCACGGGCACCCCGTGGGACAACGCGCTGCTGGTGCCGGTCGAGTCGGTCTGGGAGGTCCACGGCCTTGCCAACGGTCACGCCCCCGAGCGCGAGGAACAGATCGGGCCGCCCTTCGATCCGGACTATTTCCCCGGCACCCCGGCCATCGTGGTCCATGCCGAGGAGCTCTGGGCCAACTACGCGCTGCGCTCGGAGTTCACCCGCGACAGCGAGACCATGGCCTTCTTCCCCGGCACGGTGCTCGCCAATCTCTACCGGGTGATGGGCGACGTGCGGCAGGCGATGTCGGTGATGGCGCTGGTGACACAGGTGCTGGTGGCGGCAAGCGTGCTGCTCGGGCTTTTCATCCTGTCGCGGCTGTTCCGCCGGCAGGTGGCGCTGCTGCGGGCGCTGGGCGCGCCGTCGCGCTTCGTCTTCGCGGTGGTCTGGTCCTTCGGCGCGGTGCTGCTGCTCGCGGGCGCGGGGCTGGGCCTGCTGACCGGGCTCGGCACCGCGGCGCTGCTGTCGCAGGTGGTGACGGCGCGCACCGGCATCCTCGTGACCGCGCCGCTGGGCTGGGCCGAGATCCACTTCCTCGCCGGTTTCGTCAGCGTCACCCTGATCCTGTCGCTGCTGCCCGCGGCGCTGGTGCTGCGCCAGCCGGTGGTGGACGGGCTGCGGGCCTAACTGCTGACTGCGTTCTTGGCGAGCCGATGTGGTCCGTCAAGGCTTCCGCGCCGCCCGCGGTGCCAGGGCTCGCCCTGCCGGGGCTCAGGCCACTCCGGCGCGCAGTGCGTCGTGGATGTGGACGAGCCCGACCAGCGTGCCGTCCTCCTCGACGGCGAACAGCGACGAGATCTTGCGCGCGTTCATCATGCCGAGCGCCTCGGTCAGCAGCGCGTCGGGGGCGACGGTGCGCGGGTTTGGCGTCGCGACCTCGCCCGCGGTGCGTTCCATCAGCCCCTCGAGGTTGCGGCGAAGGTCGCCGTCGGTAATGACGCCCTTGAGCTTGCCGTCCTCGACCAGTGCGGCGACGCCGAAGCCCTTCTGCGACATCACCACGAGGGTCTCGCCCATCGACGTGTCCGCTTGGACCGTCGGCAGTTCGTCGCCCCGGTGCATCACCGCCGAGACCCGCAGCAGCTGCGCGCCGAGCGAGCCGCCGGGGTGGAACGCGAGGAAGTTCTCGCGGTCGAAGCCGCGCTCCTGCATCAGCGCCACCGCCAGCGCGTCGCCAAGCGCCATGGCCATGGTGGTCGAGGTGGTGGGCGCCATGCCGATGGCGCAGGCCTCGGGGGCGTCGGGCATCAGCAGCAAATGGCTGGCCGAACGCGCCAGCGTGCTGTCGGCGCGGCGGGTCATGGCGATCATGGGAATGGCGAAGCGGGCGCAATGGGCGATCATGTCCGCGAGCTCGCGGGTCTCGCCCGAGTTCGAGATCATGATGACCACGTCGTCGGGGGTGATCATGCCAAGATCGCCGTGCGACGCCTCGCCGGGGTGGACCACCTGAGCGGGCGCGCCGGTGGAGGCCAGAGTCGCCGCGATCTTGCCCGCCACGTGGCCGGACTTGCCCATGCCCGAGACGATGATGCGGCCGTTGATGTGCAGCAGAAGGGCGATCACATCCTCGAACGAGGCTGGCAGCTCGTCGGCGAGCCGGCGCAGGGCCTCGGCCTCGGTGGTCAGCACCGTGCGTGCGATGTCGGTCGGAGTCTCTGCCGGTGCCTGGGTCATGTGCGCTTGCCCCTGAAGATCATTCCGCCTGTTATCCGGCTCTGGCCCGCATGTCCAACGGTGCGACGGTCGGGGGCGGTGCCGGACCGGGGCGGCCGTCAGTCGCGGGTCTCTTCCGCGTCCACGCCCCAGAGCGCCGCCTTGTGGGCCCAGCCCTCGTAGCCGCCGGCGGAGATCTCGCACCAGTCGACGGTGCAGTCGCCGAGCTTGGCGATCACCCCCACCGCGAGCTTGGCCTCGACCGGCATGTTGTCGCCGGGGCGGCTGTGCAGCTCGAGCATGTCGTCCTCGACCAGCACGGTGCGCACGCCGGAGATCAGAGAGTAGTGGACCCAGCCGCCGGCGCCATCGACATCGCGGACGCGGCGCCAGTGGCCGTATTCAGCGGTCACCTCTAGAGGCATGCCGCGGCGCTTGTAGACCCAGTCGATCCGGTGGGTCAGCGACGGCCCGCGCCGCACGTTGGTCTCGCCCGCCTTGAGGGAAACGAAGCGTGGAATCGGCAGGTTGGTGACCGCTCCGCGCTCTTCCGTGGCACTGGCGGCGCCCCCTGCCAGAAGGGCGGCGATCAGACCCGCAATCGAAGCTGCCTTGCTCATGCTCTGTCCTGCCCGCATTTTTTCGGCGAGGTTCTTGTGCCCCGCACGCGCATGAGACACTGTGCCAAACAGCGAGAGCCAAGGAAAGGGAGGGGAGGGGCACCATGCCTCAGAAGCGCCTGAGTGTTGTCGTTACGCGACGCCTGCCGGAAGCGGTCGAAACCCGCCTGACCGAGCTCTTCGACGTGACCCTGCGCGACGATGATACCCCAATGACCCGCGCCGAGCTGGCGTCGGCCATGTCCGGGGCGGATGTGCTGGTTCCGACCGTCACCGACCAGATCGACGCCGGCCTGATCGGCCAGGCGGGCGAGCGGCTGAAGCTGATCGCCAATTACGGTGCCGGGATCGACCACATCGACGTCGAGACCGCGCGCCGCCGGGGCATCCTCGTGGCGAACACGCCGGGCGTGATGACCGACGACACCGCCGACATGGTGATGGCGCTGATGCTGGCGGTGACCCGCCGGATGCAGGAAGGCCTTGCCGTGATGCAGCGCGGCGAGTGGGAGGGCTGGGCCCCGACCGCCTTCCTCGGCTCGCGGCTGGGCGGCAAGCGGCTCGGGATCCTCGGCATGGGCCGCATCGGCCAGGCGGTGGCGAAACGCGCCCACGCCTTCGGGATGCAGATCCATTATCACAACCGCCGCCGCCTGCGCCCCGAGACCGAAGACGCGCTCGAGGCGACCTGGTGGGAGAGCCTCGACCAGATGGTGGCGCGGATGGACGTGATCTCGGTCAACTGCCCGCACACGCCCTCGACCTTCCACCTGCTGAACGCGCGGCGGCTGAAGCTGCTGAAGCCCACGGCGGTGATCGTCAACACCTCGCGCGGCGAGGTCATCGACGAAAGCGCGCTGACCCGGATGCTCAAGGCGGGCGAGATCGCGGGCGCCGGGCTCGACGTCTACCAGCACGGCATCAAGGGCAACCCCGAGCTGGTGAACATGGCCAACGTGGTGATGCTGCCGCACATGGGCTCGGCCACCATGGAGGGCCGCATCGAGATGGGCGAGAAGGTGCTGCTCAACGTCAAGACCTTCGCCGACGGCCACCGCCCCCCGGATCAGGTCGTGCCCTCGATGCAGTGACGCACGGGCCTGCGGGCCCCGCTGTGGCAAGGATCTGACGTCCTTGCCACATTGGCGTCAGGAATCGCGTAAAACGTTCTAACGACCGTCCAGTTTCACGAAAAACTCTCGGCAAGCGCCTCGGAATCGCCGCATTCGGATGCCTTGGGCTGCCATCCACGTCCCTCACCTTCTCAGCAACTGGAAACCTTTCGGGCTGAAAGAAGGACGTGCGTTTTGGAACAGGTCTTCGGAAACTGGGCACCTGCGGGCTGGGGCGACCCCGGCGGCGCACCGGCCGAGGCCCGGTCACTCTGCTCGGTCGCTGGGGCGGTGCGGGTGCGCGGCTATGACGAGGGGGCGGCAAGTGACGCGCCCCGCCTCGTGGCGGAGCACGCGCTGCCCGGCCACGCGCTTGTGCTCTCGGCGGACAATGCGGCCAGCGACATCGACGAGTTCGTACAGATGCCGACGCTGGCTACGGCCCTCGCGCATGGCGACGCGCAGGACGAGGCGGCTCACGACGAGCCCCACGATGCCTCGGATGCCGAGCTTCAGCTCATCACCAGCCGTCGCATGGGGGGCGCGTCGCTTGCCCGGATCGAAACCGACGGCAGCGTGCGCAACCTGCGCAACGCGGCGGTGAGCCTCGGGCATGTGGTGACGCTCGAGATCGTCGAGGAGTTCGAGGAGGATTTCCACATCACCCCCGCCGAGGGCCAGTGGCTGATCCCGTCGTGGATCGAGCGCGGCGCGGTGTTCCCCGGCGATCCGGGGCTGGAGGCGGCGCCGGTGTCGTCGGGCTTCTCCAGTACCGATGCTGGCGGGCATGAGGGGATCGAGCCGGTGGGTGCCGTGGTCGCGGCGGCGCTTGGCGTGGTGCCTACCGACACCGGCGATCACGCCCCGGCGGTCGGCGCGCCTGGCACCCACCATCCGGTGACGCTGCAGGTTGTGCTGCACGCGGTGGGTCACGCCGGGCAGGAGCGCCCCGAGTTGGATCTCGCCATCGCCGCCGATGCGGAAGCCAAGGGTGGCCATGCCTCCGATGATGACGTCCTGCGTCCCCTGCCGGTCAGTCTGGAGGCTGACGGCGCGCCCGTTTTCAGCGTCAGTGCCGCGCCGGCGCCGGATCTGCCCGAGCGCGCGGCAACGGTTCTGTCGCTGGTGGGCGGTACCAGCTGGGGTGGCGACGACGACGACTTCCACTTCCGCTCGCATGCGGAGGTGGTCCAGCAGGCCAGCCATCCGGCCGTCGCGGCAGAGGCGCCGGGCGGGGACGGGCAGGGCTGGGATGCAGTTGTGGATCAGGACGGTTTCGTCTGGCGCGAGGAACCGTCGCATCCGGCGGGCACCGAGCACGCGCCCGAGGTCATGGTCGACGTCCTCGACCTCTTCGCGACCACCGCGCCCGATGCGGACGCGATGCCCTGGTAAGCTGCCTGCCAGGAAGAACACCCGTCCGGATCGCGGGCGGGTGTCTTGGGATGGGGCTCAGCCCACGTCCTTGTAGCTGATTTCCTTGACGTCGCTGCCGGTACGGCTGCGGCGCACGTGCAGCCGGTTGAGCGCGTTCACGTAGGCGCGAGCCGAGGCCACCACGGTGTCGGTGTCCGCCGACTGGCCGGTGGCGATCTTTCCGTCTTCCTCGAGACGCACCGAAACCGTGGCCTGTGCGTCGGTGCCCTCGGTCACCGCGTGCACCTGGTAGAGCTGCAGGCGGGCCTTGTTCGGGTAGAGCTTGCGCACCGCCTTGAAGGTCGCGTCGACCGGGCCGTCGCCGTATTCGTCGGCGCTGCGCTCTTCGCCGCCCACTTCCATCTCGAGCACCGCTTCGGCCTGGCCGGCGGTGCCGCAGATCACCTTGAGCGACACGATCTCGAGATGATCGGTCCCCTCGGTGGTCATCGCCGCAGTCACCAGCGCGAGGATGTCCTCGTCGAAGACCTCCTTCTTGCGGTCGGCCAGATCCTTGAAGCGGACGAAGATGTCCTTGAGCTGGTTGTCACCGACCTCGACGCCGAGATCCTTGAGCTTGGCGCGCAGTGCGGCGCGGCCCGAGTGCTTGCCGAGCGGCAGCGAGGTGCCGGCGAGACCCACATCCTCGGGTCGCATGATCTCGAACGTCTCCTTGTTCTTGAGCATGCCGTCCTGGTGGATGCCGGACTCGTGGGCAAAGGCGTTCTTGCCGACGATGGCCTTGTTGAACTGCACCGGGAAGCCCGAGACGGTCGAGACGCGGCGCGAGATGTGCATGATCTTGCGGGTGTCGATCTCGGTGAAGAAGGGCATGATGTCGCTGCGGGTCTTGAGCGCCATCACCACCTCTTCCAGCGCGGTGTTGCCCGCGCGCTCGCCGAGGCCGTTGATCGTGCATTCGATCTGGCGCGCACCGCCCTCGACGGCGGCCAGCGCGTTCGCCGTCGCCATGCCGAGGTCGTTGTGGCAGTGGGTGGCGAAGATCACCTCGTCGGCGCCCGGCACCGTCTCGATCAGCCGCTTGATGAGATCGGCGGATTCGCGAGGCGCGGTGTAGCCCACCGTGTCGGGGATGTTGATCGTGGTGGCCCCGGCCTTGATGGCGATCTCGACGACGCGGCAGAGATAGTCCCACTCGGTCCGGGTCGCGTCCATCGGCGACCACTGCACGTTGTCGCAGAGGTTGCGGGCGTGGGTCACCGTCTGGTGGATGCGGTCGGCCATCTCGTCCATGGTGAGGTTCGGGATGGCGCGGTGCAGCGGCGAGGTCCCGATGAAGGTGTGGATGCGCGGGCGCGGCGCGAATTTCACCGCCTCCCAGCAGCGGTCGATGTCGGGGATCTGGGCACGGGCGAGGCCGCAGATCACCGACTCCTTGCTGCGCTTGGCGATCTCGGAGACCGCGGCGAAGTCGCCCTCGGAGGCGATCGGGAATCCGGCCTCGATGATGTCGACGCCCATGTCCTCGAGCAGCTCGGCGATCTCGAGCTTCTCGTCATGGGTCATGGTGGCGCCGGGCGATTGCTCGCCGTCGCGGAGCGTCGTGTCGAAGATGAACACGCGGTCTTTGGTCTGGTCGGTCATGTCTTCTGAATCCTGTAGTGTCTTCGTCCTGTGGGTTTCGCCGGCGCGAAACGTGCCTCCTCTGAGCGGTCGCGCCGGGACTGCGCGCTCAGAGGCGGATTAGGAGAAGACGCAGGCCAAGCGCAAGCGCCGCGCCGGGGGCACGGGACAGGATCGCATTATGGCCAAGGGTCATCATGCGGCGGACTATACGCGCTAAAGGATAAATGAAAACCCGCAAAATGCGCCGGGTGACACCGGAGTCTGCCGGGGCGCCTTCGGGGCTTGAGTGACCCGCACCCGGGGACATATCAGGAAGGTGGGGGCCCGAAGACAGGGAGATCGGGAGTGATCGGACGAGTGATACGGGCCGCGGTCCTGGCCGCCGCGACGCCGTTGCTGACAGCGGGAGGGCCCGCGTCGGCGCTGACCGGCGACGGAGGAGCCGACGTCTACGTCTTCGGCAACAGCCTCGTGCACCATCTGGGCGACGAGGCCCATTCCAACGTGCCCTACTGGCTGGCGCAGATGGCCGACGCGGGCGGCCGCGCGCTGTCGCTCGAGGGGCAGTGGGGCTTCCTGCGCGATTTCGCGTCGGCCTTGCCGCCACGCCCGAACTGGAGCTTTCCCGGCGTCACCGGCTTCTGGGATCCGGGCCGCGGCAGCTTTGCCGACTCGGGCGTCGACGCGGTGCTGATCACGCCTGCGAACTTCATCCAGTACCGGCCGCCCGCAGCGCCCTACGAGTGGGACAACCCGCGCCACGAAAGCCCGCTCGGCACGACCCTGACCGTTGTCGACTGGCTGCAGGGGCGGGTGCCCGACGTGCCGGTCTACATCTACGAGGGCTGGGCCGACATGTCCGGCTTCACCCGGCGCTTCCCCCCCGCCGACCGCGCCCTGCGGCGTTTCCACGCGTTCAATCGCGGCGACTACCACGACTGGTACGCGCGCTACCTGTCCGAACTGCGCGACGCCCGGCCCGAGGCCGACCTGCGGCTGATCCCGGTGGCCTCGGTGCTGTCGTCGCTGCTGGGGCCGGGGGGCGTGCTGTCGGATCTCGAGGCCGAGGACCTCTATGTCGATGCCGACCCGCATGGCACGCCGAGCCTCTATTTCCTTGCCGCGATGATCGTGCACGCGTCCCTCTACGGCGCACCGTCGCCCGAGGGCTACGTGCCGCCCGACACGCTGCATCCGCAGATCGTCGCCGCCTACCCCGAGCTGCGCGACCTTATCTGGGAGGCGGTCTCGGCCTCGGGCGTGCTCGACCGGGCCGCACTTGGCGCCCCCGAGCCGCCGGCGCAGACCGCCGAGGCCCCCGCGCAGACCCCTGCTGCGCCGCTTCCGCCGCGCGGGCTCGTCTCGCTGCCCGAGGCGGGGGCCGCGCCCGAGGGCGCTCCGGCGCTGGGCATGGGGCTCAACGGCATTTCGGACTGGTCCACGCAGCAGCCCTTCGTCGACCTGATGAAGAGCGCGCGGGAATGGACCGGCCACCTGCCCGGCCAGTGGGGCGGGGTCGGCATCGACGAGCTGCGCGCCCGCGGCGTGCTCGACGAGGACGGCTGGCCGCTGCGCATCCCCGAAGGTGTCGAGCGGCTCGAGGCGCTGCTGCTCACCGACCAGCCCGAGGCCGCCGGGCACCTGCGCGGCGACTACCGGGTGCTCTGGTCCGGCAAGGGCAGGCTCGAGATCACCGGCCGCGCGCGCCGGGTGCGCTACGGCGAGGGCGAGGCCGGGTTCACCTACAGCCCGGGCGAGGGCGCGGTGGGGATCTCGATCAGCGCTACCGACGAGAGCGACCCGATCCGCGACATCCGGGTGATCCGCGAGGACCAGATGCCGCTTTATGAGGCGGGCGTGCTCTTCAACCCCGACTGGATCGCGCGCGTGCATGACCTGCGCAGCGTGCGCTTCATGGACTGGATGCTGACCAACGGCTCGCCGGTGACGGGCTGGGACAGCCGGCCCCGGATGAGCGACTACACCTGGACCGCGTGGGGCGTGCCGCTCGAGGCGATGATCGCGCTCGCCAACCAGATCGGCGCCGACCCGTGGTTCAACATGCCCCACATGGCCGATGACGACTACGTCCGCCGCTTCGCCGAGACGGTGCGTGACGGGCTCGACCCGCGGCTGCGGGCCTATGTCGAGTATTCCAACGAGGTCTGGAACCACATCTTCCCGCAGGCGGGCTGGGCCGAGACGCAGGCCGATGCGCTTTGGGGCCGGTCCGAGGCGGGCTGGATGCAGTTCTACGGGCTGCGCGCCGCGCAGGTGATGCGGATCTGGTCCGACACCTTCGGCGACGAGGCACCCGAAAGGCTGGTGCGGGTGATGGCGACCCACACCGGCTGGCCGGGGCTCGAGGAAAACATCCTCGTGGCGCCGCTCGCCTACCTCACCCTCGGCCACGCCCCGCAGGAGGATTTCGACGCCTACGCCGTGGCCGGGTATTTCGGCTACGAGCTGGGGGGCGAGGAGATGGCGGCGCAGATGGACGACTGGCTGGCGCGCGCCGAGGCCGAGGCCGAGGCGGCGGGCCGCGCGCAGGGGTTGCAGCGGGTGGCGCTGCGCGAGTTCATCCGCGTCCACCGGGACGAGGCCGCCGTGGCGCCGGTGGCGCTGGCGCTGCTCGAGGGCTCGCTCTCCGAGCTCACCGACGAGATCCTGCCCTATCACGCCTCCGCCGCCGAGGCCGCCGGGCTGCGGCTGGTGATGTACGAGGGCGGCACCCATGTCACCGCACAGGCAACGCGCACCGAGGACGAGCGCCTCACCGGCTTCTTCGGGTATTTCAACTACACGCCCGAGATGGCCAAGCTCTACGAGACGCTGCTGACCGGCTGGGCCTCGGCGGGCGGCACGCTCTTCAACGCCTTCGTCGACGTGGCCCCGGCAACGAAATGGGGCAGCTGGGGGGCGCTGCGGCATCTCGACGACAGCAACCCGCGCTGGGACATGCTGATGACCTACAACGCCACCGGTCCCTCGGATTGGGAAGACCGCGACCCGGCGGGCTTCGCAGGTGGCGTGCTACTGCGCGCGGGTCGTGGGGGCGAGCGGCTCGAGGGCACGGCGGCAGAGGACATCCTGCTCGGCGGCGCCGGAGACGACACGCTGGTGGCGGGCGGCGGCGACGACCACCTGCACGGCGGCGCGGGACAGGACCGCGCGCTGCTGCCGGGCGCGCAGGACGCCTACGCCTTCACGCGCGAGGGCGCGCGGCTGGTCGCGCAGGGGCCCGGCGGCACGGTCCGCCTCTTCGCGGTCGAAACGCTGGAGTTTGACGCCGCGCCGGGCGTGACCGTCGCGGCGTCGGGGCTGTGAGCCGGGCCGCTGAAACCTGTGGCTCGGAATGGCGAGGTCCGTAGGTCCCCACCTGCACTCCCGAAACCACTTCCCGCATCGCCAGCCTAAGGCCATGTCACGGGCAACACACCCGGGCCGCGCCCGACCCTCCCCAGGGGAGGGCGCATTGGCGATGCCGCCCAAAACCTGGACAACATCTCTGCTTGCGAATGCAACGCGTGGCTCGGGCGGTCCGAAGGCGCCCACCCAGGATCGGGCGCGTCCCTCCGCGCGACGTGACGACCAAGGTGGTAGGGAAGGTTTTCGCTCCTCAGCCCCGCTCCTGCGCTGCGAGGATCTCCGAGACCAGCATCTCGGGGCCGCGGCTCGCGAAGCAATCCGAGGCCCCGCGTGCTGTTGCTGGGAAGGCCCGCCTCCTCAGCCCCGTTCCTGCGCTGCGAGGATCTCCGAGACCAGCGTTTCGGCGCCGAGGCTGGCGCGGAAGTTGGCCTCGATGCAGGCCCGCCCGGCCTCGCCGAAGCGCAGCGCGCTCTCGGGGTTCTGCGCCAGCTCGCGGATCGCACGGGCGAGCGCCGTGGGGTCCTTGGGCGGCACCAGCTTGCCGGTGTGGCCGTCGTCGATCAGCTCGCGTACCCCGCCCGCGTCGGTGCCGATGGTGGGCACGCCGCAGGCCATCGCCTCCATGTAGGCCACGCCCAGCGGCTCGTGCCACGAGGCCAGCACGAAGACGTGACACGCCATCAGCTTGGCCCGCACCGCGCCGGCGTCGATCGCGCCAAGAAGCTTGACGTGGTCCTGCAGCCGCAGCTTGCGGAGGTGCGCCTCGAGCTCCTTGCGGTAGCCCTCGCCGCCGGCATCGTCCTCGCCCGCGATCTCGAGCCGCACGTCGACGCCCTGGTCGAGCAACTGCCGCACCGCCGACATCAGGTCCTGATGGCCCTTCACCACGTTCAGCCGCCCGCAGGAAAACAGCCGGATCGGCCGGCCCTTTTCGGGCCCGAGGTAGGGCGTGTTTCGCGTCAGCATGTCGACATCGACCCCCATGGGCCGGACCACCACGCGCTCGGGCAGGGCGTCGGGCATCGCCTCCTGCATCTCTGCAAGCAGCTTGCGGGTGATCACCGTGGCGAAGGCGGCGCCCTGCCACTTGAAGCGCTGACCGGGGCCGTAATCCGGGAGCGGCCCGTGCAGGGTCAGCGAGTAGCGCGGCCCGCCGAGGCGCCGTGCGAGCGCCGCGATCAGCGCGGCGCGGCCGCAGGAATGCACGTGCACATGGTCGAGCTGGTGCTGTGCAGCATGGTCGGTCAGCGCCTGCGCCGCGGCCAGCGTCAGCGCCACGTCCCTGCCGAAACCCACGCCTTCGCGCGCGATCCAGAGCGGCAGGCCCTGCGGCAGCAGCGACCCCAGCGCCCGGAGCGCCGGCAGCGGGCGCCTGTCGCCGAGGTAGGTGGTGCGGGTGATCGCGTCGTCTGACCAGTCATGGGCGATGAGCCCGGTGGGCGGCATGCGGGTCGACAGCAGATGCACCTGGTGCCCCATCGCCTCCAGCGCGCGGACCTCGCGCCAGAAGAAGATGTGGGTCTGCCCCGGAAACTGGGGCACGACATAGCCGATCCGCAATTTATGCGACACGCGTCTCCCCCCGCCGTCTGGTTATCCGGCGCAATCTGTCCGGCTTTTTCGACAACTTCCATGCGATTTCTTTTTTTGGCCATAGTTTGATGACACGGCGTGGCATAGCGGGCGATGAAACCGCTCATGTGTGGCGGCATTGGTACGAATGATTGAGGGTTTGCACGAGAATGCCGGAACGCCCGCCGTTTCGGTGATCCTACCGGCAAGCAACGAGGCGGCGCTCATCGGGGCCTGCCTGCGTGCGCTCGGCGCCTCGCACTGGCCACACAGGAACCCGGTCGAGGTCATCGTCATCGCCAACGGCTGCCGCGACGACACCGCCGACCGGGCGCGGGCCGAGGCCCACGCCTTTGCCGCGCGGGGCTGGTCGCTGCAGGTGCTCGAGCGCCCGCGTGGCGGCAAGACCGGGGCTCTGAACGCGGGCGACGCGGCGGCGCGCGGGGCGGTGCGGGTCTATCTCGACGCCGACGTGACCGTGAGCGCCGACCTGCTGGCCCAGATCCACGCCGCTCTCGACACCGAGGTGCCGCGCTATGCCAGCGGCCGGGTCGGGATCTCGGCGCGGGGCTGGCTGTCGCGCGGCTATGCGCGGATCTGGCGGCAGGTGCCGTTCATGGCGCAATGCGTGCCGGGCTGCGGCGTCTTCGCGGTCAATGCCGCCGGGCGGGCGCGCTGGGGCGCCTTTCCCGACATCATCTCGGACGACACCTTCGTACGCCTGACCTTTACCCCGGCCGAGCGGCTGGCCGTGCCCGCATCCTATGACTGGCCGATCGCCGAGGGCTTCGACAACCTCGTGCGGGTGCGGCAGCGGCAGGACGCCGGCGTCGCCGAGATCGGCGCGCGCTTCCCCGAGCTCCTGCGCAACGACGACAAGCCCCGCCCGGCGCCGCGGCACACGCTTTCGATGGCCTTGCGCGACCCGCTGGGCCTTGCGGTCTACGCCGGCGTCGCGCTGGCGGTGCGGCTGCGCCCGGCGCCGGACGGCTGGAGCCGTGGCCGATGACGGTGGCGCTGCTTCACCGCTTCAACGGCAGTTCGCTGACCGCGCGGGTCATGCGCTCGTCGCTGCTCACCGTCGGCGGCTTCGGCTTCAGCCAGGCGCTGCGGCTGGGGTCGAACCTGATCCTCACGCGGCTGCTGTTCCCCGAGGCCTTCGGGCTCATGGCGCTGGTCTCGGTCTTCATGATGGGGCTGCAGCAATTCTCGGACGTGGGCGTCGCCCCGGCCATCCTGCAAAGCCGCCGCGGCGACGAGCGCGACTTCCTGAACACCGCCTGGACGATCCAGGCGCTGCGCGGGGCGGGACTGTTCCTGCTCGGCTGCGCGCTGGCCTGGCCGATGGCGCTGTTCTACGATGAGCCGCAGTTGTTGCACATCCTGCCGGTGGCGAGCCTCGCGCTGCTGATCACCGGCTTCCGGCCGACGCGCATGGACACCGCCAACCGCCACCTGCTGGTGGGGCGGCTCACGCTTCTGGATTTCGTCACCCAGACCATCGGCGTGGTCAGCGCGGTGATCCTCGCCTGGGTCACCGGCTCGGTCTGGGCGCTGGTGCTCAGCGGGCTCATCGCCGCGGTCACCGAGGTGGCGATCAACTCGCTGTTCCTCCCGGGCGAGCGCAACCGCTTCCGCTGGGAGCCCGCCGCCGCCTCGGAGCTCGTCACTTTCGGCAAGTGGATCTTTCTCTCCACGGTCTGCGGCTTCTTCTTCAGCCAGGGCGACAAGATCCTGATGGGCAAGTACCTCTCGCTCGACCTGCTGGGGATCTACAACATCGGCTATTTCCTTGCGGCCTTCCCGATGCTGCTGGGCAGTATGGTGACCCGCCGCATCCTGATCCCGATCTACCGCGAGACGCCCCCGCGCGAGAGCCGCGCGAACTTCCTGCGGCTGCGCAAGATGCGCTTCCTCGTGACCCTTGTGCTGATGGTGCTGGTGTGCGGTTTCGCCATCGTGGGCGACGGGCTCGTCGACCTGCTCTACGACCCGCGCTACGCGCTGGCGGGGGCGGTGGTGGTGATCGTGGCCTGCGCGCAGATGCCCCAGATCATCGTGCAGACCTACGACCAGGCGGCGCTGGCGGCGGGTGACAGCCGCACCTTTTTCGTGCTGGCGCTGGCGCGGGCGGTGCTGATGGTGGGCTGCATCATCGCGGGGCTCGAGATCGCCGGGCTGCTCGGCGCGCTGCTGGGGCTCGCGGCGGCCTACGTGCTGGCCTACCCGGTGGTGGTCTGGCTGGCGCGGCGCATGGGTGCGTGGGACCCGCTGCACGATGCGGTCTACGCGCTGGCGGCGGTTGTGCTCTCGGGAATCGCGGTGGCGGTGAACTGGTCCGAGATCATGGCGCTGGTCGCGTCGTGAGCTTGGGCGGCGGCGGGGTCTCCGGGCCTTGTGGGACGACCTCCGCCCCGTCGGGGGGCTCGCGGCCCGCGCAGGGGGCCAGATCCGGCGCCGCGCCCTGTGGCGCAGCACGGGACCCGCGCGAAAACTAAAAAGCGCCGCATTTTTTCCCCATTGGTCCTTTACGGGAGCTTTCGTGGTATGTGGCAGGGTAGGCGGTCATGAGCGTTCAGAGGCAGTACGAGGCGGGCGAGAACGACATCGCCATCGTCGGGATGGCTGCCCATCTGCCGGGCGCCGACAGCATCCTGCGCTACTGGGACAACCTGCGCTCGGGGCGCAGCGCGATCCGGCGCCTGACCGAGGCCGAGCTGCTCGACGCGGGCGAGGATCCGGGCCTCATCCGTCACAAGGACTACGTGCCCTTCGCCGCCCCGCTCGACGATTTCGAGATGTTCGACGCCGAGTTCTTCGGCTTCTCCCCCAAGGACGCGGCGGTGATGGATCCGCAGCACCGCCAGTTCCTCGAGACCGCGTGGGAGGCGCTCGAGAACGCCGGCCACGTGCCCGAAAGCTTCGACGGGCAGGTCGGCGTCTTCGCCGGCTGCGGCATGGGGTCGTATTTCTACTTCAACGTCTGCTCGAACCCGGATCTGGTCGAGACCACCGGCATGTTCCTGCTGCGCCACACCGGCAACGACAAGGATTTCATGACCACCCGGCTGAGCCATGTGCTCGACCTGCACGGGCCGTCGATCAACCTGCAGACCGCGTGCAGCACCTCGCTGGTCGCGACACATTACGCCTGCCAGGCGCTGCTGAACGGCGAATGCGACATGGCGCTGGCGGGCGGCGTGACCATCGAGCTGCCGCAGCGGCGGGGCTATCTCTACCGCGAGAACGAGATCCTGTCGCCGGACGGCGAATGCCACGCTTTCGACCGTCGCGCGCAGGGCACGGTGTTCGGCTCGGGCGCGGGCGTCGTCGTGCTGCGGCGCCTTGCGGATGCCCTGGCCGATGGCGACCACGTCTGGGCGGTGATCAAGGGCACCGCGGTCAACAACGACGGTGCCCAGAAGGCGAGCTACCTCGCGCCCTCGGTGGACGGGCAGGCGCAGGCCATCGCCGAGGCGCAGGCGGTGGCGGGCATCGGCTCGGACACGGTGGACTACGTTGAATGCCACGGCACCGGCACCTATCTCGGGGATCCGATCGAGGTGGCGGCGCTCAACCAGGCCTTCCGCCAAAGTGGCACGGGTGTCGGCCATTGCCGCATCGGCTCGGTCAAGACCAGCATTGGCCATCTCGACACTGCCGCGGGGGTCGCGAGCCTGATCAAGACCGCCCTCGCGCTCGAGGCGCGCGAGATGCCGCCGTCGCTGGGCTACGAGGCGCCGAACCCGGCCATCGCCTTCGACGGCTCGCCCTTCGTGGTCAACGACCGGCTGACGCCCTGGCCGTCGCGCGGCCATCCGCGCCGCGCCGGGGTGAACGCGCTCGGCGTCGGCGGCACCAATGCCCATGTCGTGCTCGAGGAGGCGCCCGCGCCCAGGCCTTCGGCGCAAAGCGACTGGCCGTTCCAGATCCTGACGCTCTCGGCGCGCGGCAAGGCGGCGCTCGACGAGGGCGCGGCACGGCTGGCGGCGCATCTGCGCGCCCATCCCGAGCAGCCGCTGGCGGACGTGGCCTGGACCCTGCACGCGGGCCGCCGGGCCTTTGACCGGCGTCGGGTGGTGGTGGCCGAGAGCCACGAGGAGGCCGCGCGCCTGCTCGAGGAGAACACCCCGCGCCGGGTCCATTCCCATACCGCGCTCGACCGCCCCGACGTCGCCTTCCTGTTCCCCGGCGGCGGCGCGCAATACGCCGGCATGGCCCGCGATCTCTACGAGACCGAGCCGGTCTTCGCCGAATGGATGGACCGCGGGCTCGGGGCGCTGGCCGAGATCTCGGACGAGGACGTGCGCGCGCTCTGGCTCGCAGAGGACCACGCGGAGGCCGACCGGGCGCTGACCCGCCCGTCGTTGCAGCTGCCGCTGATCATGATCACCGAATACGCGCTGGCGCAGCTCTGGATGAGCTGGGGCATCGAACCCGCCGCGCTGGCCGGCCATTCGATGGGCGAGAACACCGCCGCCTGTGTCGCGGGCGTCATCGGCTTCGAGGATTGCATCGGCCTCGTGCACCTGCGCGGGCGGCTGATGGACACGGTCGCGGCGGGCGGGATGCTGTCGGTGTCGCTGCCCTCCGAGCGGCTGCGTCCGATGCTTGGCGAGGCGCTCGACCTCGGCTGCGTGAACGGCCCCGATCTGTCGGTGGCGTCGGGCCCGCAGGCGGCGCTCGACGCGCTGCAGGACCGGCTCGTGGCCGAGGGCATCGACCACCAGCGCATCACCATCGACATCGCCGCGCACAGCCGCCTGCTCGACCCGATCCTCGAGCAGTTCCGCGCCTACCTCGTCACCATCGACCTGAACCCGCCGCGGATCCCGCTGACCTCGAACCGCACCGGCGCACTGATGACCGACGCGCAGGCGACTTCGCCCGATTACTGGGTCGAGCACCTGCGCGGCACGGTGCTCTTCGCCGATTGCATCGGGGCGCTGGCGGCGCCGAACCGCATCTTCCTCGAGGTCGGGCCGGGCAGGGCGCTGTCGTCGCTGGCGCGGCGGCATCCCGAGGTGCCGGGCCAGAACGTGCTGTCGTCGCTGCGGCACCGGGACGACGACATCGCCGACGACAGGCACATGTTCGAGGTGCTGGGCCGGCTCTGGGCGCTGGGCGCCGAGTTCGACTGGGGGCAGGTCTGGGGCGATGCACCGCGCAACCGCGTGGTGCTGCCGTCCTACGCCTTCCAGCGCGCACCCTATTTCATCGCGCCCGGCAAGAGCCGCGCCGAGCCCGCGCCGCAATACCTCATGCGCACCGACGAGGTGGGGGACTGGGGCTGGAGGCCGGTCTGGCGCCCCCGCGCCGTCGAGATCGAGGTCGACGTCGCGGAGGGGCTGTCCGACGCCGAGCCGCAGACCTGGCTGATGTTCATGGACGAGTGCGGGATCGCCGCGCGCACCGCCGCCCGGCTGACCTCGGCGGGCCACACGGTGATCGAGCTGCGCCCGGGCGACAGCTTCTCGCGGCTGTCGGACACCTCCTATGTGTTGGCGCCCGAGCGTGGCCGCGAAGGCTATGACCTGCTGCTGCAGGATCTCGCGATGTGCGGCCACGTGCCGACGCGGATCGCGCATTTCTGGCTGGTGACCGAGGGCGAAAGCCATCGCCCCGGCTCGAGCTTCTTCCACCGGGTGCAGGAGCAGGGGTTCTACGCGCTGTTGTTCCTCGCGCAGGCGATCTCGGACGAGACCCTGCCGCGCCCGCTGCACCTGACCGTGGTGACCAATGGCGCCGCCCGGCTGCGTGACGAGCCCTTCGCCTGTCCCGCCAAGGCCACCATCGCCGGGCCCTCCCGCGTCATCCCCCGCGAGCTGCCCGGCGTCAGCGTCTCGACGCTGGACATCGCGCTGCCCGCACCCGCGGAGGGCGGCTTGTTCGCCCGGCACTCGGCGCAGGCGCGGCGGGAGGCGGCGCTCGACGGGCTGGTGCTGCAGCTGCTCGAGGAGCTGCTCTCCGAGCCGAAGAACGGCATCGCGGCGCTGCGCGGGCCGCGGCGTTTCCAATGCGTGATGAAGCCGGTGGCACTGCCCGGGGCCCCGCCGGTCGCAAAGGACGGCGGCACCTACCTCGTCACCGGCGGATTCGGCGGCATCGGGCTGACGCTGGCGGCGGATTTCGCAGCGCGTGGGGCAAGGCTTGCGCTGGTCGCCCGCAGCCCGTTGCCGGACCGCGCACGATGGGACGAGCACCTGTTGCGCCACGCGCCGCAGGACCGGGTCTCGCGCCGCATCCGCGCGGTGCGGGCGCTGGAACAGGCCGGGGCCGAGGTCATGGTCCTCGCCGCGGATGTCTGCAACCTCAGCCAGATGCGCGCGGTGCGCGAGACGGTCGAGGCGCGCTTCGGCCCGGTGACCGGCATCCTGCACGGCGCCGGGGTGATCGACGACGGCCCGCTGCTGTCGAAATCCCCGGCGGGGGTCGAGGACGTCTTTACCCCCAAGGTCCACGGCACGCAGGTGCTGGCCGAGGTCTTCCCCGATGGCAGCACCGAGTGGATGGCGCTCTTCGCCTCGTCCTCGACGGTGACGGCGCCGGCGGGGCAGGTCGATTACGTCGCCGCCAACGAGTATCTCAACGCCTTCGCCCAGTCCCGTGCGGGCGGCGCGACCCGCGTCGTGGCGATCAACTGGGGCATTTGGAACGAAGTCGGCATGGCGGCCGAGGCGGTCGCCGCCCGTCGCGGCGAGGTGCCCGCGGCGCCGGTCGAGCCCGCCTGCGTGCCGATGCTGGATGCCAAGAGCTTCGATGCGCGCGGCAACCGTCTCTTTACCGCCCGCTACTCGGCGGCGGACTGGTTCATCGACGAACACCGCACCAGGGCCGGCGACGCGCTGCTGCCGGGCACCGGCTATGTCGCGCTGGCGGCGGAGGCGCTGCGCGCGCAGGGCGAGCCGCCGTCATTCGAGATCCGCGACATGGCCTTCCTGCGCCCGCTGCGGGTGGCCGAGGGCGGTTCGCGCGACGTGCGCCTGCGGCTGGCGCGGCGCGACGAGGGCTACGGCTTCGAGATGCTGGCCGATGCCACGCTCGGGCCCCGGCGCGGGTTCGCGCTGACCGCGCAGGCGACGCTGGCGCTGCTGCCCATGGCACGGCCCGAGCCGCTGGACCTCGACGCGATCCGCGCCCGCTGCGGCCGGCCGGTCGTGGCCTCGGGCGGCGGCAAG
>NZ_JAATOS010000602.1:0-2191 GCF_011806505.1 Salipiger sp. HF18
CCGCGACGAGCTGGTGGTGATCACCGGGCTCTCGGGCTCCGGCAAGTCGAGCCTTGCCTTCGACACGATCTACGCCGAGGGCCAGCGCCGCTATGTCGAGAGCCTCTCGGCCTATGCGCGGCAGTTCCTCGACATGATGGAAAAGCCCGACGTCGATCACATCTCGGGCCTGTCGCCGGCGATCTCGATCGAGCAGAAGACGACCTCGAAGAACCCGCGCTCGACCGTCGGTACGGTGACCGAGATCTACGACTACCTGCGCCTGCTCTTCGCCCGCGTCGGCACGCCCTATTCGCCCGCCACGGGCATGCCCATCGAAGCGCAGCAGGTGCAGGATATGGTCGACCGTGTCATGACCATGGAAGAGGGCACCCGCGGCTACCTGCTGGCGCCGATCATCCGGGACCGCAAGGGCGAGTACAAGAAAGAGTTCCTCGAGCTCCGCAAGCAGGGCTTCCAGCGGGTCAAGGTCGACGGCCAGTTCTACGAACTCGACGAGCCGCCGACGCTGGACAAGAAATTCCGCCACGACATCGACGTGGTGGTCGACCGCATCGTGGTCCGCGAGGGGCTCGAAACCCGGCTCGCCGACAGCTTCCGCACCGCGCTGGACCTGGCCTCGGGCATCGCCATTCTCGAGACCGCGCCCCGGTCGGGCTCGGGAGACGACGAGGCGGCCGCCGAGCCCGAGCGCATCACCTTCTCCGAGAACTTCGCCTGCCCGGTGAGCGGCTTCACCATCCCCGAGATCGAACCGAGGCTGTTCTCGTTCAACGCCCCCTTCGGCGCCTGCCCGGAATGCGACGGCCTCGGCGTCGAGCTGTTCTTCGACGAGCGACTCGTGGTGCCGGACGCGACGCTCAAGATCTCGGACGGCGCCATCGCGCCGTGGCGCAAGGGCAAGTCGCCCTACTTCCTGCAGACCATCGAGTCGATCGCCAAGCACTATGAGTTCAACAAGAACACCCGCTGGAAGGACCTCCCGGCCCATGTCCAGCAGGTCTTCCTGCACGGCTCCGGGGACGAGGAGATCCCGTTCCGTTACGACGAGGGCGGCCGCATCTACCAGGTCGAGCGGGTGTTCGAGGGCGTCATCCCGAACATGGAACGGCGCTACCGCGAGACCGACAGCAGCTGGATCCGCGAGGAATTCGAACGCTACCAGAACAACCGCCGCTGCGGAGCCTGCGGCGGCTACCGCCTCCGCGAAGAGGCTCTGGCGGTGAAGATCGGCAAGACGGGCAGCCTGCTGCACATCGGCCAGGTGGTCGAGATGTCGATCCGCGAGGCCTACGACTGGATCGAAACCGTGCCCGCGGCGCTCACCGGCCAGAAGAACGAAATCGCCCGCGCCATCCTCAAGGAGATCCGCGAGCGCCTCGGCTTCCTCAACAACGTCGGGCTCGAGTACCTGACCATGAGCCGCGCCGCCGGCACGCTTTCGGGGGGCGAAAGCCAGCGCATCCGCCTCGCGAGCCAGATCGGCAGCGGGCTCACCGGCGTGCTCTACGTGCTCGACGAGCCCTCCATCGGCCTGCACCAGCGCGACAACGACCGGCTCATCGGCACCCTGAAATCGCTGCGCGACCAGGGCAACACGGTGATCGTTGTCGAGCATGACGAGGACATGATCCGCCAGGCAGACTACGTCTTCGACATCGGCCCCGGTGCCGGTGTGCACGGCGGGCAGGTGGTGAGCCAAGGCACCCCCGACGCCATCGCCAAGGACCCGGCCTCTCTCACCGGGCAGTACCTCGCCGGCACGCGCGAGATCTCGGTGCCCGCGACCCGGCGCAAGGGCAACGGCAAGAAGCTGACCGTGGTCAAGGCCACCGGCAACAACCTCAAGGAGGTCACCGCCGAGTTCCCGCTGGGCAAGTTCGCCTGCGTCACCGGCGTCTCGGGCGGCGGCAAGTCGACGCTGACCATCGAAACGCTCTACAAGAACGCCGCGATGAAGCTCAACGGCGCGCGCGAGACGCCGTCGCCCTGCGAGACGATCAAGGGCTTCGAGCACCTCGACAAGGTCATCGACATCGACCAGCGCCCGATCGGGCGCACGCCGCGCTCGAACCCGGCGACCTATACGGGCGCCTTCACGCCGATCCGCGACTGGTTCGCGGGGCTGCCCGAGGCCAAGGCGCGCGGCTACAAGCCGGGGCGCTTCTCGTTCAACGTGAAGGGCGGCCGC
>NZ_JAATOS010000603.1:0-2188 GCF_011806505.1 Salipiger sp. HF18
CATGCTGCCGGCGGACCTCGATCTCGCAAGCCTCGTGGGCGCGCGCTCGCAGAGCTTTGCCGCGCGCAGCAAGGACGGGGAAACCCGTGTCTACGCCGCCGCCCCGCTGGTGCCGGGCATGGTGCATGCGCTCGGGATCTGGAGCCACGACAACGTCGAGGCGCAGGGTCTGACGGTGAGCGGCGTCGCAAAGGCGCTGCCGCTCCTGATGTGGGCCGCGTCGGTGATCGTGGCCTTCCTCGCGGTGAACCGTCTGGTGATCCGCCACATCAAGCGCCTGTCCCGCCGGATGCGCAGCTTTGCCCGCACCCGCCGCATTCCCGACCACCACACCGACCTTGCGGTCCCGGCCGAGGTGGCGGAGATGGAGAATGACTTCCTCGACATGGCCGACGCCATCTTGCGCGATGAGGCGCAGCAGGAGAACGCGTTGCGCGAGAAGACCATCCTGCTGAAAGAGGTCCACCACCGGGTTAAGAACAACCTCCAGCTCATCTCCTCGATCATGAACATGCAAATCCGGCAGGCCAGCGAGGCCGAGACCCGGCTGGTGCTGCACCGTCTGCAGGACCGGATCCGCAGCCTCGCCACCATCCACCGCAACCTCTACCAGACCGAGGATCTCGGCCACGTCAATTCCGGCGTCCTGCTCGAGGAACTGGTGGCGCAGATGACCCAGATGACCGAGGTCAACGACCGTCCCGTCCGTGTGCGGACCGAGCTTGCCCATGTCGAGGCGGTGCCCGACCAGGCGGTGCCGCTGTCGTTGCTCACCGCCGAGGCGCTGACCAACGCGATGAAATATGCCTCGCCTGCCGCGGGCCAGAACCAGGCGGATGTCTCGGTGCGCTTCGAGCACGAGGGCGACGGACGCGCCGTGCTCGAAATCAGCAACAGCGACGCCACGCCCGAGACCGTCGATCCGGCGATCCGGATCGAGCCCAAGGGCCTCGGTTCGCGCTTGATCCAGGCCTTCGCGACCCAGCTCGGCGGCGACCTGATCCAGGGCCGCGAGGGCGATCGCTACCGCGTCCAGGTGGCGTTCTCGCTCAAGGATTTCGAGCCCGACGAAACCCTGCCAACCAAGGTGCCGGATGTCCCAGACTTCTGATCTCCCCGATGCGGAGAAGCTCGACCGCGACGGCTTTGGCGCGCAGCTCCGTGAGCTGGCGCGCAGCGTGGTCCCCGTGGAGGTGGTGAGCGACCCCATCGAGGTCGGCCAGATCGAGGCGCTCGACAAGGCGCTGGTGTCGCTGGCGAACGCGGGGGCCACCGGCACCTCGAGCGGGGTGCTGCTGGGCTTCGGCACGCATTTCAATCCGGAGGCGGTGTCGCTCGACTTTGCCGACGTCGCGCCGGTACTGACCGCCTACGCGCTGATCGAGGATCACCTGCGCCGCATCGCCGGCATCGACCTGTCGCGGCGGCTGCTGCCCTGGGTCGATCCCTATCCGCGTGCGCTGGTCGACCGGCTGGCAGCGCCGGACGCGCCCGCCGACATGCGCAACCTCATCAACACCTATCTCGAGCACGCGCCCTCGCGGAACCACGGGCTCGACATGCTCTGCATCTTCGCCGAGATCGACCACTCCCGCGTCGCGCGGGTGATGGACATGGAACAGATCTCGGCCCGCCCGACCTATCACCTGCGGCTGCCCGACTGCCGCATCGACGAGCCCGGCTGGTCGCTCGCGAAGGAATGGAACCGCTGGGTGCTGGTCGAGCGGGTTTCGGAGAACCCGGCGCTGATGGTGCGGCTGAAGGCGGCGTGGCGGGACCATCGCGCCTCGCTCACCACGTTGCGGTCCGACTGGGCGGGGCGGGTGAAGCACATCCTGCAGGAGGCGGGGCTTTGAGGCCGGTCATTGGCGTCACCGTCTCGCGCCGCTCGGGCTGGCGGGTGTTTCCGCTGATGGCGCTGGCGGTCTGGCTCGCCGGTGGGCGGGCTTTGCGCTGGCAGACCGGATACCGGAGGGTCGATCTCGACAAGGTCGACGGCGTGGTGATCGGTGGCGGCGACGACATCGCGCCCACGCTCTACGGCGGCGAGCTGCGGCTTGGGGTGCGGCTCGACCCGGCCCGGGACACGATGGAATCCGATGTGCTGCGCGGCGCCTTCGAGCGGCGGCTGCCGATCCTCGGGATCTGCCGGGGCTCGCAGATGCTGAACGTGGTGCTGGGTGGCACG
>NZ_JAATOS010000604.1:0-2188 GCF_011806505.1 Salipiger sp. HF18
GTGACTACACCGTCGACCTCGACGGCACCTGGGCCACCGGATACGTGCTGGGCGCCGCCTACGAAAAGCCCGAGATCGCGTTGCGGGTGGCGCTGACCTACAACTCGTCGATCAGCCACGACATGGACACCACCGAGCGCGGCCCGCTGGTCGATCCGGACGGGCCCGGCTCGATCCCGGGCCTGCCTCTGCTCAACGGCACCTCCTCGACCGAGGTGAAGATCCCGGAAAGCTGGAACCTCGAATTCCAGACCGGCGTCGCCCAGGACACGCTGGTCTTCGGCTCGGTGCGCTGGGTCAAGCACTCGCAGTTCCGCGTCGATCCCGACGAGTTCGTCAACATCACCGGCGGCGGGCTGATCGACCTCGAGGACACCAAGACCTACACACTCGGCGTCGGTCACCGCTTCAACGACAAGTTCTCCGGCTCGGTCTCGGTCACCTACGAGCCCGATGGCGACGAGCTGGTCTCGCCGCTGGCGCCCAAGACCGGCTACACCCAGCTGCGTCTCGGCGGCTCCTACAAGATCACCGACCGGGTGACGCTTGCGGGCGGCGTGAGCCACTTCTGGCTGGGCGACGCCAAGCCCGAGACCGGCACCCCCGACGTGGCCCGTGCCGATTTCACCGACAACACCGCGTGGGGCGTCGGCTTCAAGGTCAGCTACAACTTCTGAGGCAGGCCGGGGGCGGGCAACCGCCGGACAGGCAGGACCGCCCGGGCGCCGCAAGGCCCCGGGCGGTTTGCATGTCGGGCACATGAGCCGGGCCATTTGACGACGACCGCGCGTCTCTTTACCTGTGGCCCGAACGAGTCAGGAGAAGCCCGCAGATGCTGTACCCCACCGCCCGAGACTGGCACGCGGCGCCGCGCAAGCGCGTGGTTCTCTTCGCCATGTCGGGGCTCGGCAAGACCCACGTCTCGAGCATGCTGCGCGAGACCGGCAACTGGTTCCACTACTCGATCGATTACCGCATCGGCACCCGCTACATGGGCGAGTACATCGTCGACAACGCCAAGCGCGAGGCGATGCGCGTGCCGTTCCTGCGCGAGCTGCTGCTGTCGGATTCGATCTACATCGGCTCCAACATCACCTTTCACAACCTCTCGCCGGTCTCGACCTATCTCGGCAAGCCGGGCGACCCCGACAAGGGCGGCCTGCCGATGGAGCTCTACCGGCACCGGCAGGACCAGTTCCAGCGCGCCGAGGAGCAGGCCCTGCTCGACACCGGCTACTTCATCGACCGCGCCGAGCAGCTCTACGGCTACCCGCATTTCGTCTGCGATACCGGCGGCTCGATCTGCGAATGGGTCGATCCCGAGAACGAGGCAGACCCGATCCTCTCGGCGCTGTCGGGGCAGGCGCTGATGGTCTGGATCCGCGGCAGCGAGGACCACACGGCCGAGCTCATCCGCCGTTTCGACCGCGCACCGAAGCCGATGGCCTACCAGCCCGCGTTCCTTACCGCCTGCTGGGATGCCTATCTCGACGAGACCGGGCTCTCGCCCGCGCGGGTCGATCCCGACGCCTTCATCCGCTGGACCTATGCCCGCGCGCTGGCCCACCGCCAGCCGCTCTACGAGGCGATGGCGCGGAACTGGGGCGTCACCGTCGACGCCTCCGACGTGGCCACTGTGCGCGACGAGGCGGATTTCAACGCCGTCATCGCCGCCGCCCTGCCCGCCTGACCGGCCGCGCGGCGCTCAGCAGGACGAGATCACCTGCGCCAGCGCCCGCGACGAGCCGCTGAGCGGCGCGTCCACCACCACCGGCCCGTCATAGGTCAGAACCCGCACGCGCGAGCCGCCCTGCAGCGCCTGGATCACCGGGTCGCTGTAGGCCAGCGTCGATTCCGGCTGGTTCTGGCCGTTGGGGCTGAAGCGCAGCGGGAATTGCTGCCCGTCCACCTCGACGATCATGCCGCGCTCGCCGCCGTCGATGCCGATCACCCGCAGGAAGCTCTGGCCGCGCCCGCAGAAATAGTAGAGCCCGGTCTTGCCGCGCACCCCGTCCACCCCGGCATAGCCGACACCGCTGCCGGTGCGCCCGGTGACCCAGCCCCTGGTCGGATCGCCCTGCGCCTGCTGCTGGCCGCCGCCGCCTTCGCCCTCGCTGAGGCCGGAACACACCCGCTCGACGCAGGCATGGTAGGCGGGGTTGGTGTTGGGACCGAAGTTGGCGAGACA
>NZ_JAATOS010000605.1:0-2181 GCF_011806505.1 Salipiger sp. HF18
GCCCGGCATCTTCGAGATCAGCTTCTCGGCGAACAGCGCACCGGGCACCGAGCCCGCGGCGCCGGCGAAATAGTTCATCTTCACCAGCTGCTCGCGCACCGCATCGGCGATGCTCTCGCGGCCATAACCCACGTTCACCGTCCAGACGCCGCCCGAGACCGCGTCGAGGAACTCGCGCCCGTTCTGGTCCCAGACCGACAGGCCCTTGCCCTCGACGATGATGCGCGGGTCGCGCGAATCGAGGGCCTTGTGCTGGAACAGGTGGTGCCAGACATGCGCCTTGTCGGCTTCGACCACGGGGGAGAAATCATTGTCTAACATGCGGGCGGACTCCTTGTGCTGTTGCCCGCGACATCAACAGCGCATCGCCGCGCTTCGACAGGGCCAGCAGAGCGGAACGCATGGGGCCAGAGCGGGCCAGATGCCGATATCCCGGGCAATTCGACCGGTTTGGCCGGTTCCGCAGCGCCCGGATATTGAGCTTTCGGCGCCGTGGGCCTAGGACTCCGGCGCTTTCCTCCCAAGGCAAGGACGCCATGTTCGCATCCATCGACCGTGACGCGCCGGAATCGATCCAGGCGCAGCTCCGACGCTCGATCGTCGGGGCGATCCATGCCGGGAAGATGGCGCCGGGCCAGAAGCTGCCGCCGTCGCGGCGGCTGGCCGAACAGCTGGGCATCGCGCGCAACACCGTGGCGGCGGTCTACGAGGAGCTGGTGGCGCGCGGCTATCTCGAGGCCGTGCCCCGGCGCGGTTACTTCGTCGGGCGCGAACTTGACGCGGCGCGTGATGCGGAACTGCCCGCCACCGGGCCCGGGGGGCTCGACTGGGCGGTCCGGATCCGGCAGCGGCCCTCGGCGCTGCGCCACGTTGACAAGCCGTCGAACTGGCAGGATTACGAGTATCCCTTCGTTTGCGGGCAGGTCGACCCGCGGCTCTTTCCCATCGACACGTGGCGGGCCTGCTCGCGCGATGCGCTGGGCCGCTCGGCCATCGACTGGTGGACCGCCGACCGCGCCGTCGAGGACGACCCGCTGCTGGTCGAGCAGATCCGCACGCAGGTGCTGCCGCAGCGTGGCATCTTCGCGCGGCCCGAGCAGATCCTCGTCACGCTGGGCACGCAGGAGGGGCTCTACCTGCTGTCCCGTCTGCTGGCGCGCCCCGGCGTCCGTGTCGGCGTCGAGAGCCCCGGCTACCCCGACGCCCGCAACATCTTTGCTGCCGACGGGGCCGAGATCGTCGACCTGCCGGTGGATGGAGACGGCGCGCGCACCGACGGCGCCGGTCGGCTCGACGTGGCGGTTCTCACGCCCACCAACCATTGCCCGACCATGGTGCAGATGCCGCCCGAGCGCCGCGAGGCGATCCTGCGGCAGGCCCGGCAGGACGGCACCATCCTGATCGAGGACGATTACGACGGCGAGACCGCCTTCGCCTCGGACGGCACCACGCTGAAGTCGCTCGATGGCGATGGCCGGGTGGTCTATCTCGGCACCTTCTCCAAGGTGCTGGCCCCGGGGGTGCGGCTGGGATTCCTCGTGGCCGATGCCGCGCTGGTGGACGAGGCGCGCTGGCTGCGGCGGCTGATCCACCGCTCGGCGCCGCTCAACAACCAGCGCACGGCGGCGATCTTCCTTGCCGAGGGCCATTACCTCACGCTGGTCCGCCAGCTCCGCGCCGCGCTCGAGAGCCGCACGCGGAGGGTGCGTGAGGGGCAGAGGCGCTACCTGCCGGGCTTCACCATGAGCGAGGGCGGCGGCGGCGCCTCGGTCTGGCTGACCTGCCCCGAGGGGCTCGACGCCAACCGGCTCTGGGACGTGGCGCGGGGCAGGGGGGTGCTGACCGAGACCGGCGATCCCTTCGTGCCGCCTGGGCAGTCCGGGCGCTTCTTGCGCATCGGGCTTTCGTACATCGACGACCGCAAGATCGACAGTGGCCTGCGGCTGCTCGGAGAGGCCGCGTCGAGCCTGCGCTAAGCCGCGCTGGCCCCATCGGATTCGCCCCTGTGGCCCATGCAACGCTGCGCTGCAGCGAGGAAGAAGGCGGCATGACAAATCACAGCCTCTCCCCCCTGCTGGACCCGTCCTCCGCGCTCGCCGATTTCGCGGGCATGAACCTCATCAATGGCGTGCGCGTCGCCTCCGCCTCGCGGCTCGACGTGCTCAACCCTGCGACCGGCAC
>NZ_JAATOS010000606.1:0-2173 GCF_011806505.1 Salipiger sp. HF18
TCCTGCGGAGACTCCCCCGGAGTTTATCTGGCAAGATGAAGCTCGGAAGAGGGTTCAGGGGCGCGGCCGGGAGGTCGCGCTCTTTTCGGTCTTGTGGGGGTACCGGGGTTCGGGAGGTGCGCCGAGGTTGGGCTGGACGGCGCGTTTGGGGCGCGCCGTCCGGAACGTCGCGCGGGCGGTCAGGCGCGGTGGGCGCCGTCGCTGAGGGATTTCACGAAGGCCAGCACTTCGGCGGCGGGTTTGCCCTCGGCCTGGGCGCCCACGATGGCCGAGCCCACGACGCAGCCGTCGGCGACGCCGGCGATGCTTTCGGCGGTCTCGGGGGTGCGGATGCCGAAGCCCACGATCACCGGCAGGTCGGTTGCGGCCTTGATCCGGGCGACCTCGGGGCCGACGTCGGTGGCCTCTGCCGCGGCGGCGCCGGTGATGCCGGTGATCGACACGTAGTAGACGAAGCCGCTGGTGTTCTGCAGCACCTTCGGCAGGCGCCGTTCATCGGTGGTGGGGGTGGCGAGGCGGATGAAGTTGAGCCCGGCGGCCTGCGCGGGGATGCAGAGCTCTTCGTCTTCCTCGGGGGGCAGGTCGACCACGATCAGCCCGTCGCTTCCGGCCGCGCGCGCGTCGGCGAGGCATGTGTCGGCGCCGCGGTTGTAGACCGGGCTGCAGTAACCCATCAGCACGATCGGCGTGGTGTCGTCGCCGGCGCGGAAGTCGCGCACGAACTGCAGTGTCCGCTCGAGCGTCATGCCGGCCTCGAGGGCGCGCTGGCCGGCAAGCTGGATCGTCGGGCCGTCGGCCATCGGGTCGGTGAACGGCAGGCCCAGCTCGATGATGTCGACGCCAGCGTCCGGCAGGCCCTTCACCACTTCCCCCCCGGCGTCGTAATCCGGGTCGCGGCCTTACAGGCTGGGCGGTAGGGGTTCGATGCGCCCCGGAAGGAAAGGCCCAGCATGACCGACACGCCGCCCCCCGACGGGCTTCCCGAGGACCTCCCGTCGCCCGGCACCGACCCGGCGCCGGACAGCGGGCCGGAGGCGCCGCGCCCCGGCGGGCAGGCCAGGCGCCGCGCCGCGCCGACCCCGGACGAGATCCGTTACGCCTTCGAGACCGGCGCCTATCCCTATGACAGCAAGCTCTCGCGCCGCAGCTACGAACGGCAGAAGGCGCAGCTGCAGGCGGAGCTGCTGAAGGCGCAGCTCTGGATTCAGGAGACCGGGCAGCGCTTCGTGCTGCTTTTCGAGGGCCGTGACGCCGCCGGCAAGGGCGGCACCATCAAGCGCTTCCGCGAAAACCTGAACCCGCGCGGCGCCCGCGTCGTGGCACTGTCCAAGCCCTCGGACATCGAAGCCACGCAATGGTACTTCCAGCGCTACATCGAGAACCTGCCCGCCGGCGGCGAGATCGTCTTCTATGACCGCAGCTGGTACAATCGCGGCGTCGTCGAGAAGGTCTTCGGCTTCTGCACCGAAAAAGAGCGCGAGCATTTCTTCGCACAGGTCCCCGACTTCGAGCGCATGCTGGTCAACGAAGGCATCCGGGTCTTCAAGTTCTGGCTCAACGTCAGCCGCGCCGAGCAGCTGCGGCGTTTCCTCGCCCGTGAAAGCGACCCGCTGAAGCAGTGGAAGCTCAGCTGGATCGACGTTGAGGGGCTGAAAAAATGGGACGAGTACAGCGTCGCCATCCAGGAGACGCTTTCGCGCACCCACAGTGCCCAGGCGCCCTGGACCGTGGTGCGCTCGGACGACAAGAAGCGCGCGCGCCTCGCCGCCGTGCGCCACGTGCTGAGCCACCTCGACTACCCCAGAAAGGACCAGGAGGTGGTCGGCGTGCCCGATCCGCGCATCACCGGCGGGCCCGAGATCTGGGACGCGTGATGCCCAAGCGCGGCTACCACCATGGCAATCTCCGGCAGGCGCTGGTCGATGCGGCGCTGGCGCTGATCGAGGCCAAGGGCCCCACGGGCTTCACCCTCTCCGAGGCGGCAAAGCAGGCGGGCGTCACCCCGGCGGCGGTCTACCGGCATTTCGCCGGGCGCGAGGATCTCATCGCCGAGGCCGCCCGGCAGGGCTACGAGATCTTCGCCGACGTGATGCAATACGCCTACGACAAGCACCAGCCTTCGGCGCTTGCCGCCTTGGAGGCCACCGGGCGCGCCTATCTCGCCTTCGCGCGC
>NZ_JAATOS010000607.1:0-2157 GCF_011806505.1 Salipiger sp. HF18
GTGTCGCGCGCCTTCAGGGTGAGGGCGTCGCAAAGGCAGGACTGCAGGGCGGCGACTGGTCCTGACATTCCGAGGCTTCCTCTGATCGAAAGGGGGGCGATGCGTTCCGTTCGCACGCGAGGCTCGGCGCCGCGTGGGGTGGAAATGCGACCTGACCGCGGCGAATCGGGGGAGGAGCCTGCGAATACCCGACACCCAGCGATGCCTTTGGCTGGCAGGGTTTGAGGGGCGTCGATCCGGAGGGGGAAGGAAGACCTCGGCGCCACACACTGGGTGGGGGCTGAAACGGCACGGCGCCGAGGGAAGCCTAAGCAGCTACCCTTCTCTTATCGCGGACCATTCGGGCGGCAATGGGCTCGGATTGCGGCGCTTTCGGGGAAATTGCGCGGCCGTCCGGTCCTTGCCGGGAACGGCGCGGTGCGTCCCCAACCAGAAAGGCGGGTCTCTGAACGGAGAGGCGCTTCCTGCCGGGGCTCTGGCACATCCGCCGTGACACGGACGCCCGAACGCGTTGGCTCATTCGCCACGATCAACAAACACGATCACCAAACGAGACACGCTGCTGCCGATTGCGCTCCGCCGGCCCAACCCATTGCCCCCCGCAGGCCGAACAGACCCCAACCCCGCAGTCTGCCCGACGCTTACGCAGGCGCGTCCAGACAATGGCAACTGCTCCGCACCGACCGGCATCCGCATCGCTTCCCACCGCTCGGGCCCTTTGGCGGGGAGCTTGCTTCGGCTCCTTCAGAAAGGGCCTGATCTCGAGCCGTTTCCGCCCGTCATGATGCCGACAGCTCAGATGATCCGAGAGGCGCCTGACAAGATCCCCGCCGAAGCCGTGCTCAGGCAGCTTCCGAGCGCCCGCCTCAGTCCCCGGCAGGCCCCGTTCGCGCTTACGGCGCTCCCGGCAGCGCCCTCCCGACCGAACCTCTCAGTCCTGCGACGCCTCCCCCTCCGCCCGAATACGGATCTCGAGCCGGTTGCGTCCGTCGTCGTGTCGATAACTCAGGTGATCCGAGAGGCGCCGGATCAGGTGCCAGCCGAAGCCGCCCGCGGGCAGCTCCGGCGGGCCCACGTCGAGCCGCGGCGGCGCCCCCTCGGGCAGCCGGCGCCCCGGCATCACCCCGCCCCCGTCGCAGATCACCAGCTCGGCGGTCCGGCCACGCGTCACCACGCTCAGCCGGATCTGGCCGTCCCCCGCGCTGCCATAGGCATGTTCCACGATGTTGTTGAGCGCCTCCGCCAGCACGAGCTCGGCGGTGCCGCGCGCCTCGTCGTCCCAACCCGCGTCCCGCAGCGCCCGCCGGACCCGGTCGAGCGCCGCGCGAATCTCCTGCGGGCTGCTGCCCAGCGAAAGCTCCAGCGAGGGGCTGCTCTGAGGCGACGTGTCCGGCATCGGCGCGGGCTCCTCTCGATGCGCGCGTCAGCTGCCCCGCCCGTCGCGCGCCGCGTCCACCGTCTCGTGAATGACGAAGATCGTGTCCATCCGGGTCAGGCGGAAGACCTTGTCGACCATCGGCCGCAAGGCCGCCAGGTCGAGCCGCTGGCCCTGCCCCATGCCCTTCATGGCGGCGACAATGGCCCCGAGCCCGCTGGAATCGATGAACTCCACCGCGCCGAGGTCCAGCACCACGCGGGCGGTCCCGGGCGAGACGGCCTCGCGCACGGCATCCTTGAACTGGATCGCGACGGCGGCATCGATCCTGCCCTCGTCGACGCGGATGATCTGCGGATCCTCCGTATCGGTCACGGTCAGCTGCATGTCAGGGGTCCCGGTTGTCTCAGATCACGGGCAGGCTAGACGGCATTCCTTACCATTCGGTATGCAGAGCCATCGGGTCGAAGGAGGAGACGACATGTCCGAGGTTGTGATCACCGGCGCGGCGCGCACCGCGATGGGCGGATTCCAGGGGGTCTTCGCCGACCTTCCGGCGGCCGAGCTTGGGGGCGCCGCGATCCGCGCCGCCCATGCCGAGGCCGGCATGCCCTCGGTGGACGAGCTCTGGATGGGCTGCGTGCTGCCCGCGGGCCAGGGCCAGGCGCCGGCCCGCCAGGCGGGCTTCGCGGCCGGGCTCGGCGAGACGGTGCCGGCGACCACGCTCAACAAGATGTGCGGCTCAGGCATGAAGGCGGTGATGGCGGCGCGCGACCAGATCG